>JAGXGN010000125.1 GCA_024636705.1 Halomonas sp. | reverse complement strand
TCGCCGGGCAGATCGATGCCCTCGGCGAAACTGGCCAGACCGAAGATGATGCTGCCCTCCCCCGCATCGACCCGGGACCGATGCCGCTGGATCAATTCCCGCTTGGGAAGCCTGTCCTGGGCCAGCACCCGCTCCAGGCAGGGTTTGGGAAGGGCCTTCTCCACGGCGCGCAACTGGGCCCTGGAAGAAAACAGCATCAACACGGCCTCGGTGTCGCCAAGGCCTTCCACGAAGTCGACGATGGCCCGCTCGTGGCCCTCTCGGTCCGCGGGATCCACGGCCTCCCGCGGCACGCTGAGTACCGCCCGAGAATAGTCGAAGGGGCTCGGCAGGCGTTGGTAGCGATAGCGATTGGCCAACCCGGCCTGCTCCTGCAGCCGCTCGAAGCGGCCGAGCGCGGTCAGGGTGGCGGAGGTCACCACGGCACCGAAACATGACCCCCAGAGGGTACGGGCCAGGGTCTGTGCCGCCGACACCGGGCTGGCCGAGAAGGTCAACTCGGGTTCTCCACCGAACCGCTCCAGCGTCAACCATCGCGCCCTGGGTGGCTCGGCGGGATCATCCTGCTCGGCAAAGGCCAACCAGAGCGCATGGGCCTCGACGGCCCGACCGTGCAGCAAGGCGACGAGTGGCAGCCAAGCCTCGGCCTGCTCCCGGGGCAAGCCGGTCGCCTTTTCGGGATCGAGGCTCTCGCGCAGGATGTCGCTCATGCTCTCTAGCCTGCTAGACAAGTCGGCCAGGATCACGACCAGAGCGCTTGCCTGCTCACGCACCAGCGTCGGCGCCTGGCCCATCTCGAAGCGGTGATGGCGGCTGTCCTCGCCATCTCCCAGACCCTCGGAACGACCGGCCAGCTGATGGCCCAGCGCGAAGATCTCACCGAGCCGAGGCTCCAGGGCATCGATGGCCTGGGGCAACCCCGCCAGCAGCCGTGCCAGGGTCGGTTGAACCGCCAGGGCGGCGTTGAGTTCGGTCAGGGATTTCTTGAGGGTCCGCAGCCAGCGCAGGGCGCCACCCACGGCGAAGCGGTGGGTGAAGTGCTGGATTGCCTTGGCGGGAAGATGGTGGCCCTCGTCGAAGACATAGATACAGTCGCTCGGCGCCGGCAGCACCATGCCGCCGCCCAGGGCCAGATCGGACAGCACTAGGTCATGGTTGGTGACGATGACATCGGCGCTGTCCAGATAGCGGCGTGCTCGGAAGAAGGCGCAGGCCCCGAAATGGCCGCAGCGACGGTTGGTGCATTGCCGATGGTCGACCGTGAGCTTGCGCCAGTGAGCGTCATCGATGGCCTCGGGCCAGCTATCACGGTCCCCTTCCCAGCGGCCATTGCCGTAGGCTTCCCCCAGGGAGGCGGCAAGGACCTGGAGGTCGTCGCCACCGCTGGACAGGGATTGTTCAAAGAGCGAGAGGGTCGGGTTGTCTTCCCCACCTTCGAGGACCTGGTCCAGCCGCGCCACGCACACATAGCGGCCACGCCCCTTGGCCAGGGCGTAGTCGAAGTCCAGCCCGCTGTGGGCCTTGAGGGATGGCAGGTCCTGGTGGAGGACCTGCTCCTGGAGGGCCACCGTAGCCGTGGCGATCACCAGCCGCTTGCCACGGGCCTTGGCCACCGGCAGGGCGGCAAGCAGGTAGGCCAGGGTCTTGCCGGTACCGGTGCCGGCCTCCAGCACACAGACATGCTCGTCGCTGGTACGACGGCCGGCGTCATCGGCCTCGATCCCCGCCAGGGTGCGGGCGATCTCGGCGATCATCAGACGCTGACCGTATCGAGGGGTGAGGTCCAGCGCCTCGAGTACCCGGCGATAGGCGCCCTGGATCTCGCCCTTGAGCGCCTCGTCAAGCATGGGGCGTCAGAGCAACCCTTCCGGCGGATGTTCGCACGGCAGCTTGTCGTTGATGTAGCGCTCGATCTCGGGCAGCGAGAAGGCGTCTTCCTCACCCACGAAGCTGATCGATACACCCTTGGCGCCCGCGCGGCCGGTACGGCCGATGCGGTGGACATAGTCCTCGGGATCTTCCGGCAGGGTGAAGTTGATCACGTGGCTGACATCCTCGATATGAATGCCACGGCCGGCCACATCGGTGGCCACCAGCACCTGGATCTCGCCCTGGCGAAACTTCTCCAGGGTCTCGATGCGCTGGTTCTGGGGCACATCCCCGGAGAGCATGGCGGCGTTGATGCCCGCCTTCTTCATCAGGTCATCGAGCTTGCGCACCAGATCGCGGCGATTGCCGAAGACCATCACGCGATCGAAGCTCTCCTGCTTGAGCAGATTGACCAGCAGGCGCTGCTTGTCTTCGTCGCCGACCAGATAGACCCGCTGGTCGATGTCGGCGGCATTTTCCACCGTGACCTCGATATCCACATGGGCCGGTTCATGAGTCCACTGGTTGGCGAGCTCGAGGATGTCCTCGTTGAAGGTCGCCGAGAAGAGGAAGGTCTGGCGCTCCTCCTTCTTCGGCGTATGGCGGATGATGCGCCGGACATCGGGGATAAACCCCATGGAGAGCATGCGATCCGCCTCGTCCAGCACCAGCACCTCCACCTGGGTCAGGTCGACATCACGCTTCTCGTGGAAGTCGAGCAGTCGCCCGGGGGTCGCCACCAGGATATCCAGCTTCTTGCCCAGGGCGTCACGCTGTTTCTGATAGTCCATGCCGCCGACCACGCTGGCCACATTGAGATCGGTGAAGCGTGCCAGGGCCTTGGTATCCTTCTCGATCTGCAGGGCCAGTTCGCGGGTAGGCGCCACGATCAGGGCCCGGGGCGTCCCGGGCTTCTGACCATTGGGCACCTCTTCCTCGAGGAAGTAGGCCAGGATGGAAATCAGGAAGGCGGCGGTCTTGCCGGTGCCGGTCTGGGCCTTGCCGACCACGTCACCGCCCAACAGCGTCTGGGCCAGCGCCTCTGCCTGAATGGGGGTGCAATACTCGAACCCCAGGGCATGGATGGCCCGCATCAGGGGTAGCGGCAGATCAAAGTCGTGGAAGCGCCACTTGCCCGCCACGGCGGGTACCTGAAACTGACGCAGGTCCCAGCCGGATGACTGGCGACGGCGTGGCTTGCGACGACGACGCTTGGGCTTGCGGTCCTGTTCCGGTGCGGTGATCTGTTCCGACTCGCTCATAGGCTTGCTGTCTAGTCCGTTCAGTGGATAGGAGACATGGTTCAACCCGATATTGTACCAGTCCATGACGCCGAGGGCGCGTTTCGTGCACAGGCCCCGAGAGAACGCCTGTCGACGCCAGGGGTACGGCTGATAGAATGCCACAAGGATTCACAGGAGCCACACCCCATGACACGCCGCAAGAAGACACGTTCGCTCGCCGACAAGGTGCAGATTCGCACCGGCAAGCGCAAGGATTTCAAGAAATGGCGTCACGACCATCCCGACCAGGTCACCTCGTCGACTCGCTTCACCCAGAAGAAGCGCCAGCAACGCAAGCTGCAGGCGGCCCGCAAACAGGCGCGTCAGGAGGAAAGCCAGCCGATCGCCATCCATCCCGACCCGGCGAGCCACGACGACCCCAAGAGGAAGGACGACTGACGATGCGCCTGGTGTCCTTCAATATCAACGGTATCCGTGCCCGCCTGCACCAGCTCGAGGCACTGATCCAGGCGCACCGCCCCGCGGTGATCGGCCTGCAGGAAACCAAGGTCCAGGACAGCGAATTCCCCCATGCCGCCGTGGAAGCCCTGGGATACCGCGTCTATTTCCATGGCCAGAAGGGCCACTATGGCGTGGCCCTGATGGTGGACAGGGCCCAGTGTGGCGAACCGGAAGCGGTCTATATCGGCTTTCCCGAGGACGGCGTGGACGCCCAGCGTCGCATGATCGGCGTGCGCCTGCGCCCGAACGGTGGCGAGCCGCTGACGGTGTGGAACGGCTACTTTCCCCAGGGCGAGAATGTCGAGCACCCGGTGAAATTTCCCTACAAGCGGCAATTCTATGCCCAGCTCCAGCGGCTGCTGGACGAAGACCAGAAGCCCGACGAGAACCTCGCCGTGATGGGGGATTTCAATATCTCTCCCGAGGACATCGACATCGGCATCGGCGAGGCCAACCGCCGGCGCTGGCTGCGCGAGGGCAAGACCAGCTTCCAGCCGGTGGAGCGCGAATGGCTAGAGGGCATCAAGGCCTGGGGCCTCACCGACAGCTATCGGGTTCGCTACCCCCGGGTCGATGATCGTTTCAGCTGGTTCGACTATCGTTCCCGCGGCTTCGAGCGCGACCCCAGGCGCGGCCTGCGCATCGATCATATCCTGGTCACGGCGCCGCTGGCCGAGCGCGTAGTCGACGCCGGCATCGACTACGCACTGCGCGGCATGGAACGTCCCTCGGACCATGCCCCGGTCTGGACCGAGCTGGACCTTTAACCTTCTAACCTTCTAACCTTCTAACCCTCCAGCCCTCATGCTGGACCTTCTATCGCAGCTGGAACTCTAGCCGCTGGCGGGCGCGTCGCAGCTGACCGCTCGCCTCGAACCGCCACTGCGACACCGCCTGCCGAGCGGCACGCTCGAAGACATTGCCGGGCCTAGCCTCGACCACGCGGATCGAGTCGGCGTCGACCCGACCGTCGGGAGCGACGAGAAACGCCAGCTCGACATAGCCTTCCAGGCCTCGCCGCTGGGCGCGACGCGGATACTCGGGCGGCACCCGATCGAGTGGAAGCAGCTCGCCCACATCGATGGGACCCTCGCTCGCCCTTCCCCGTGTCTCATGATCGGTATCGGGACTCTCTGCCCTGTCCAGTGATTGCGCAGGCGCAGAATCGACCGCTGACGCCATGGCAGGCTCGGAGGACGGCACGGGCCGTGGCGTCGTCTCGGGCTCGGCCTGAGGTTGCGCTACTGGCGCCGGCTCGGGCACTGGTTCAGGCTCTGGTTCCGGCTCTGGTTCAGGTTCGTGCTGAGGTTCGGGTTCTGGCTGAGGAGTAGGTTCAGACGCCTGGGAGCCGTCATCCGCTGCCATGGCGGGCGCCTCGGGTGACGCCAAGAGCTTCATGGTTACCGGCTCGACCTCGCTGTGTGGCGGTGGGGGCGCCACCAGCAGGGCCAGCCCCCAGAACAGCAGCAGGGCCAGGGCCGCGCCCGCCAGCAGGGAGAGCCCTCCCCGTATCACGGGGCACCTCGCGTGGCGGCCACCGCCATGTCCTCCACGCCTGCCTGGCGGATGCGATCCATCACCTCCACCAGCAGGCCGGTGGTGGATTCCTGGTCGGCCTGGATCACCACACCGCCCCCCTCGCTGACCAACTCGGCGACGCGCTCACCGACGCGGTGGGCATCCACCGCCTCGCCATCCACCCAGACGGCGCCCTCCGCGGTCAGCGCCACCATCACCTGGGCGTCCGGCCGCACTGAAGCCGCCGAGGACACGGGACGCTCGATCTCCACGCCGCTCTCCTTGATGAAGCTGGTGGTGACGATGAAGAAGATCAGCATGATGAAGACGACATCCAGCATCGGGGTCAGGTTGACCTCGCTGACGTCATCGCTATCGCTGCCGATGCGGCGCCTACGCATGAGGCGCCTCCAGGGCGCGAGCCAGGCGATCATGCAACCGCTGATCCTCGCGCCGGATGACCTGTTCCAGCCGGCTGGTGAACATCAGGCCCACCACCGCCACCGCCATGCCACTCAGGGTGGGCAGGGTCGCCCGTGCCACCCCGTCGGCCAGGGCACGGGCCTGGCCTGTCTCACTGGCGGCCAGGCCATCGAAGACGGTGATCATCCCGGTCACCGTGCCCAGCAGCCCGAGCAGCGGGCAGAGCGCCACCAGCAGCTTCAACCAAGGCAGCGGCCGACGCAGCCGGTCGATCAGCTCCCGCGTCCAGACCTCACGCAGGGTGCGGGCACTCCAGCTCAGATGGTCGGCACGAGCGATCCAGCGATCGATCAGGCGCCGCCGTGCCCGACGGTAGGCGATGCGGAAGAACCACACCCGTTCCAGCGCCAGGCCGAAGAGCAGCATGGCCACCAGGGCGATGCCCAGCAGCACCGGGCCACCCGCCTCGGCCAGTCGCTCGAGGGGCTCAAGCCAGAGTGGCATCATGATCCCTCCTCTCGGCGACCCGGCCCGGCCGCGCCTCCAGGTGATCTGCCAGGGCCGCGCTGGCCTGGCCCTCGACGATGCCGATCAGTTGCCGACTGCGCGAGACGAGCGCCGTATGCGCGAACAACAGGGGCACGGCGGTGACCAGCCCCAGCACGGTGGTAACCAGGGCCTGACTGATGCCGCCGGCCATCAATCGGGGATCGCCGGTGCCGAAGACGGTGATGGACTGGAAGGTGACGATCATGCCGGTCACCGTGCCCAGCAGGCCGAGTAGCGGCGCCAAGGCGGCAAGCAGCTTGACCAGGGCCTGACCCCGCTCGAGCCGCGGCTGCTCGGCCAGCATCGCCTCATCCAGGCGAGCCTCCAGGGCCTCCGGGGCATGCCCATCGTCCAGGGCGTGAAAGCGACTCAGCACCCGACCCAGAGGGTTGTCATCACGCAACCGACCCAGGGAACGTCGTTGGCGTCGCACCGCCAGGGTGACCCGCAGTAGATAGGCGTACTGGGCCAGGGCCACCAGCAGGCCCAGCGCGCCGAGGCTAACCACCACATAGCCAACGGCCCCTCCCTGGTGGAAGCGCTCGCGCAGCGTCGGTTGCTGGGCGAGGGCCGCCAGCAGGGTGCCACGAGTCGGGTCCAGGACCAGCGACTCCGCTTCGCCGGCCTGAAAGGCGGAAAGCACCTCAGTCACCGCCGGGGGGGTATGTCTGGCCACCGACAGGGTGTCGTCGTCGGCGCCACGACGGAGCAGTTGCCCCTCGGAGAAGGCCGCCACATCACCCAGGCGAACCAGGCGACGGCGAGTCACCGCGCCATCGGCCCCTGCCACCGGCGCCTCGAGGGCGACGACACGTCCCGTCTCGACGGTCAACGCCATCAGGCTGTCGGCCAGTCCCTCGATGTGCTCGAGCGTGAGTACCTCGGCATCATCGATACGCGGTGGCAGCAACGCCCCGCCGACCGTCAGCCAGCTCTCGGTCAGGGCATCGCGCAACTCGCCGCTGTATCGCTGAAGAGTCGAGAGCAGTGAGGCCAGCGCCTCGCCCTGCTCGCCCATGCGCGCCTCGAGGGCCGCCTCCCGTGCCTCGAGCTCGGCACGACGGGCATCGAGTTCGTCGCGGCGCCGGGCCGCTTCGTCACGCGCCTCGCGTGCCTCGTCCAGCGCCTGTTCGAGGGCGTCGCGATCCTCGAACAGGGCAGACAAGCGGGCGTAGTCGCGGGCCTCGGCGGCCTCGCGGTCGCCACGCAGCGTGGTCAGCGTATCGGACTGCGCCAGAGCCAGGGGAGTCACGAGCGCCAGCAGCAGGGCCAGCCGCGTGAACAGCGTCCGGTTCATGAGGAGCTCTCCTCGGCGATTTTTTGTCTGCCGAGGTCAGTCTCGACGTCAGGAGATACCGGCAGTTCCAGCAGTTCCGGGGCTCGCTGGTCGCGGGCGATGCGCAATCCCTTGCGGACCTCGGCCCGCTGGTCATCCTGCAGTGCCTTCCAGCGGGATTCCCCTGCCCGCCAGGCCCCACCCTGGCGGCCATCGGGGGTCAGGTAGTAAAGCCCGACCCGACCCAGGCGCAGGAAATCCACCTCGCGCCGGGTCTCGCCATCGGTCAGGTAGCCGCGCCAGGCATCCGTCTCCCGCCCGTAGGCGAGCTCGCTTCGCCAGGCCGACAACAGACGTTCCAGTCGCTCGGTGGCTGGCAGGGTCGCATCATCGAGGCTTGCCACCCTCGCCCGGCGTTCCTCGACCAAAAACGGCAGATCCCGGTCGACCCACTGCGCCAGTCGCGCCGAGAGTCTGCGGTTCAGGGCCGGCAGGGCCGCCCGGGTACCCTCCAGGCCATCCAGCGCCGCCTCGCGACGATCCAGTCGCGTTTCACGCTCGGCCAACCGAGAGACCCGCGCAAGGTTGTCGCCTTCGAGCCGTCGGGCCTCGGCCTCTATCCGGCGCAGCTCACGCAACAGCTCGCGGGTCTCGTCATCGGCTTCGTCGATGCGGGCCTGCAGTTCGGCCTGGCCACGCGGCGCGTCGCCGGCCTCATCGACCCGCGGCTCCTGGGCATGGAGCAAGCCCGCGACCAGCAAGCCGATGGCGACGCCAAGCGACAAATCCAAGCGAAAGGTCCTCACCATGATTCTCCAGGGTGATCACACACAGGGCGTCAACCCTGACACGAACAGGCTTTCGCTCCAATACAGGGAAGAGACCTCGGTGGCAAACACGAAGGGCCCCGCGGTGAGCGGAGCCCTTCGCCGAGACCGGCTTCTAGGAAAGCCAGGCCAGTCGGTGATGACGCCTCGACGTATCAGGCAGTGGCGGCCTGATAACGGCGCTCGACGTCTTCCCAGTTGATCACGTTGAAGAAGGCCTTCAAGTAGTCCGGACGCTTGTTCTGGTACTTGAGGTAATAGGCGTGCTCCCAGACGTCAACACCCAGGATCGGGGTATGACCGTGGCTGATCGGGCTGTCCTGATTGAGGGTGTTCTCGACGACCAGCTTGCCATCCGGCTTGACGCTGAGCCATGCCCAGCCACTGCCGAAACGACCCAGGCCGGCCTTGGTCAGGGCTTCCTGGAAGGCCTCGTAACCACCGAGCTCGCTGTCGATGGCGGAAGCCACCTTGCCCTGGGGATTGCCGCCGCCATTGGGAGACATCATCTGCCAGAACATGCTGTGGTTGGAATGGCCACCGCCGTTGTTGACCACGGCCTGGCGCTTGTCATCGGGCACACGGTCCAGGTTGGCAAGCAGCTCATCTACCGGCAGATCCTCCAGACCGGTGCCTTCCAGGGCGCCGTTGAGGTTATTGACGTAGGTCTGATGGTGCTTGGAGCGGTGAATCTCCATGGTCATCGCATCGATGTGCGGTTCCAGGGCATCGTAGGCATACGGAAGATCGGGAAGGGTATGGGCCATATCGTCGTCTCCTTGATTGGCGGAAATCTGAGTGCATCAATGGATATGCGGATGGACAGGGCGTTTTTCAATGCCCACCTAAATGTCTAGCTTGCAATGCCACCCGGGCACATCCAGATAACCAAGGATTACACTCAACTATTCTAGTGGACCCCTCCGGCACTGACAAACCGCCGGCGAGGCCCGGCGAAACTAGAGCTTCTGCTCGAGTTCCGGCAGGATCTCGAAGAGATCGCCGACGAGACCATAATTCGCGACCTGGAAGATCGGCGCCTCTTCATCCTTGTTGATGGCCACGATGACCCGGGCATCCTTCATGCCGGCCAGGTGCTGGATGGCCCCGGAGATACCCACGGCGATATACAGATCCGGGGCGACGATCTTGCCGGTCTGGCCGACCTGCATGTCATTGGGCACGAAGCCCGCATCCACCGCGGCCCGCGAGGCACCGATGGCCGCTCCCAGCTTGTCGGCGATGCCATCGAGGAGCTTGAAGTTATCGGCACTGCCCAGGCCTCGACCGCCGGAGATGACCACCCGGGCGGCACCCAGTTCTGGGCGGTCGCTCTTGGCCAGCGACTCCTCGATGAAGACGGACCGGGTGTTCTCGACCACCTTGTCCACGGCTTCGATGGCCGCCTGACCCGTGTCACCGACGGCATCGAAACCGGTGGCGCGCACCGTGATCACCTTGATCGGATCCGCGCTCTGCACGGTGGCGACGGCATTGCCGGCGTAGATGGGACGCTTGAAGGTATCGGCGCTCTCGACCGCGATGATTTCCGAGATCTGTGAGACATCCTTGAGGGCGGCCACCCGCGGCAGGATATTCTTGCCGTTGGTGGAGGCCGATGCCAGCACATGGCTGTAGTCATCGGCCAAGCCGGCGATGAGATCCCCCATGGGTTCGGCGAGCTGGTGCGCATAGGCGGCATGGTCGGCGACACGGACCCTGGCCACGCCCTCGAGCCTGGCCGCCGCCTCGGCGATGACGCCCACCCCGTCACCGGCCACCAGGATATCGATGTCACCGCCGATCGCGCGCGCCGCGGCGACCACGTGGGCGGTAGCGGAGGACAGTTGCCCCTCGTGATGTTCGGCAAGGACCAGAATGCTCATGAGATCAGCTCCTTTCAAAGCACTGTTTTCAAAGAACTTTGGCTTCGTTCTTGAGTTTGTCGACCAGCTCGTCTACGGAGCCCACCTTGACACCGCCCTGGCGTTCCGCCGGCGGTTCGACCCTGAGCAGGGTCACCCTGGAATCCACCGCCACGCCCAGGTCGGCCGGGGACGTCACGTCGATGGATTTCTTCTTGGCCTTCATGATGTCGGGCAGCTTGGCGTAGCGCGGCTCATTCAGGCGCAGATCGCTGGTGATGATGGCCGGCAGGGTCAGCTCCAGGGTCTGCGAACCCCCGTCGATCTCGCAGGTGACGCGGACCCTCTCGCCCTCCACCACCACTTCGGAGGCGAAGGCGCCCTGCGACAGGCCGGCAAGGGCCGAGAGCATCTGTCCGACCTGGTTATTGTCGGTATCGATGGCCTGCTTGCCCAGTATCACCAGACCCGGTTGCTCCGCCTCGACCACCTTGGCCAGCAACTTGGCAACGACCAGGGATTCGACATGCGCGTCCGTCTCGACATGCACGGCACGGTCCGCCCCCAGGGCCAGGGC
>JAGXGN010000124.1 GCA_024636705.1 Halomonas sp. | reverse complement strand
GCCGAAGGGCGCACCGAGCCCCTGCTGGTCCTGCCCTCGGACCATCATCTGGAAGATGCCGAGGCCTTCCGCGTCGCCCTGACGCGGGCGGCACGACTCGCCGAAGCTGGCCGGCTGGTGACTTTCGGGGTGGTGCCGACACGCGCCGAGACCGGCTATGGCT
Source organism: Halomonas sp. (assembly GCA_024636705.1). Lineage (GTDB taxonomy): Bacteria > Pseudomonadota > Gammaproteobacteria > Pseudomonadales > Halomonadaceae > Halomonas. The sequence continues at coordinate 13,272 of JAGXGN010000124.1, read as the reverse complement.
ATCTCCAGGCCGGTGAGCCCCTGGGCGAGGAGGGGCTTGCCGTGACGGCGTTCGTGGAGAAGCCGGATGCCGCCACGGCCGAGGCCTTCCTGGCCGGCGGCGCACATTTCTGGAACAGCGGCATCTTCGTGCTGGATCCCGCCGGCTATCTCGATGCCCTGGCCGTCTTCGAACCCGCGATCCTGGCGGCCTGCCGCCGGGCCATGGACGAGGCGGTGCGCGATCTCGACTTCCTGAGACCGAAGGCCGTTGCCTTCCTCGAGAATCCCGAGGCCTCCATCGACGTGGCCGTGATGGAACGCACCGACCGGGCGGCCATGGTGTCGCTGGCCGCGGGCTGGAGCGATATCGGCTCCTGGCAGGCGCTCTGGGAAGCCTTGCCCCATGACGGCGACCGGAATGTCCTGCGCGGTGACGTGGTCTGCGAGGCGAGCCAGGGGCTGCTGGTGCATTCCGAGTCGCGGCTGGTGGCGACCCTGGGGGTGACCGACCTGGTGATCGTCGAGACCGATGATGCCGTGCTGGTGGCCGACCGCTCCTGTAGTCAGCAATTGCGCGGCCTGGTGGCGCGCCTGGAAGCTGAGGGGCGGCCCGAGACGAGCCGGGCGACCACGCTGCATCGCCCCTGGGGGCATTACCAGAGCGTCGACGTCGGCGAACGCCACCAGGTCAAGCATATCAGCGTGCGGCCCGGCGCCCGGCTTTCACGGCAACTTCATCATCACCGTGCCGAGCACTGGGTGGTGGTCAGCGGCACGGCGAGGGTCACCCTGGACGACGAGACCTTTCTGGTGGGCGAGAACGAATCCACCTTCATTCCGGTGGGCCGGGTGCACTGCCTGGAGAATCCCGGGCTGATCCCGCTGGAGCTGATCGAGGTTCAGTCGGGTGCCTATCTGGGCGAAGACGATATCGTGCGACTCGACGACCGCTATGGACGTTCATGATGCCGGGGCCCAGGCCCCGACGTCTCAATAGAGTCGGAACGATGGGTGGTCGGGGTGCCCCTGCTGCTCCTGGATCACCTTGCGGTAGCGCTTGTATTCCCACTGGTACTGCGCCGGTTCCAGGGCGATGGCGGCTTCCACGCAGGCATTGACGCCGGCGGCCGAGCGGGCCTCGTCGGTTGAGTAGACGCGCGCGTCGGCGGGCAGGAAGTGGATGGCGAAGCCGCGGCCGGGCAGGCGACGGGCCACGCCGGTGACCACCCGGGCCTCGGTGCGGGCGACCAGCTTGGGCAGCAGGGTGGCGGTATAGGCGAGTCGGCCGAAGAAGGGCGCGAAGACGCCGCTGCCCCAGTCCGGCTCCTGGTCGGGGAGGATGCCGATGGCCTCGCTGCGCTTGAGGGCCTTGAGCAGGGCGGCCACGCCGCGCGGATTGGTGGGTACCAGGCGGGCGCCCATGCGTTCCCGGCCCTGGCGGATCACCGGGTCCAGGGCCGCGATCTTGGGCGGTTCGTACATGGCGGTGAAGGGAAAGTGGCTGGACAGCCAGAAGTTGAGCACCTCCCAGTTACCGAAGTGTGGCGCCAGCACGATGACGCCGCGCCCCTCGGCCCTGGCTTCATCGAGAAGCTCGCGGCCGTGGACCTCGAGGATGGCGGCCTCCACTCTCGCCGGCTCGGCGATCCAAGCGAAACCGAGTTCCAGCATGGTCGCCGTGGAGTGGGTCAGGCTCAATCGCGCCAGGTCGCGGCGCTCGGCGTCACCACAATCGGGATAGACCTCGGCGAGGTTGATCTCGGTGACCTCGCGCTCGCGTCGGCTGACGCGATACACGAGGGGCCCGGCCCAGCGTGACAGGCGCCAAAGTATGTCCAGCCGGCGCGAAGCCAGCAGGCGCCACACGCGGGCGATGGCGGCTGCCTGGAGGCGGCCGGGGCCTGAATCCGTCTCGCTCATCAGACCAGCCAGGTTTCCAGATTGTCCGGCGCGCGTCGCTCCTGGAGGGCCTTGAGGCCCTTGACGCAGCGGATGACCAGCCAGACCACGGCGAGCAGCCAGGTGACGAAGCCGATCAGTATCAGGGTCAGCAGCCCGGATATCGCGAAGTACACCACGGCCATCCAGAAGGTGCGGATCTGGTAGCGATAGTGCTCGTCGAGCCAGGCAGGACCCTTGCCACGATAGACGTAGGCCATGACCACGCCGATCAGCGAGGTCAGCCCGCCGGTAATGATCCCCGCCAGGTAAAGGGCATAGACGACGATGGGTAGGGTGGTGTCGGGGGCCTTGCCCGGGTCGGCGACCGGGGGCCGGCCGCGGGGATCGTCATTGTGCGCTGTGTCGTTCATGCGGCTTCCATGGGATAGGGAGTTCGAGCGTCCATGATACCGGTCACTGGCCGTAAATCCACGGGCGGCCCCGGAGGCCGGGCTCAGTCCGCCTGAGGTTTCATCGGCCGGCTGATCTCCAGCAGGTTGCCATCCGGGTCGCGCAGGTAGATCGAGGAGAGCTCGCCGGTGGCGCCCTGGCGGGTGACCGGGCCCAGTTCCACCTCGACATCCAGCGCCTCGAGGTGGCGTGCCACCTCGTCCAGCGGCAACAGACTGCGCAGGCAGAGATCCAGGCTACCGGGGGTCGGGGTGGCCGCCTTGGGAAAGGCGTCCGTATCGGTCCAGTGCAGGCGCAGCGCCATGTCGCCAAGCATCAGGTCGACGCGATCGCGGTCGCGGTAGCGCACCTCCAGTCCCAATACCCGGGAATAGAAATCCACGGCGCGGGAAATATCGGTCACGGTGATGACCAGATGGTCCAGACCTGACAGCATTCACGTCTCCTTGAAGGTATGTGTCTTTACAAAGGATACGATGATGACGCCCTGCCCGCTATGTGCGGCTGACGATGTCCACCCCTACCATCGCGATGCGCGGCGCGACTACCTCCAGTGCCGGAACTGCGACCTGGTATTCGTGCCGCCATGGCAGCGACTCGCGTCGGTCGACGAGAAGGCGGTCTATGACCGACACGAGAACTCACCCGAAGACCCGGGCTATCGTCGCTTCCTCTCGCGGCTCTTCGATCCGTTGCGTGATCGACTGGCCCCCGGTGCCTGGGGCTTGGACTTCGGTGCCGGCCCGGGGCCGACGCTGTCGGTGATGTTCGAGGAGGCGGGGCACCCCATGGCGATCTATGATCCCTTCTATGCGCCGGATACCCGGGTATTCGCGTGTCGCTATGACTTCATCACCGCCACCGAGGTCGTCGAGCATCTCTTCTTCCCGGGGCGTGAACTCGAGCGTCTGGCGTGCCTGCTGAACGAGGGCGGCTGGCTGGGTGTGATGACCAAGCGGGTCCTGTCGCGGGAGGCCTTCGCCCGTTGGCACTATATCCAGGATCCCACCCACGTGACTTTCTTCAGCGAGGCCAGCTTCCGGTGGCTGGCCCGGCGGCTGGGCATGCGAGTGGAATTCCCCGCTCCCGATGTGGTGCTGCTGCACAATCCCGTTCTGGATAGCGATTGACGAACCTTGATGTGAGCGTATCATCCAGCCTGTTTTCGGCTCGGCCTGCCGAACATTTTCTGCCACCCTCTGGTTTTTATCTGCTGCTGTGAGGCATACCATGTCGCGGCACCTCCTGGCCATGGCCCTGCCCCCCTTGCTGGGGCTCTTCATCCTGGGGATCGGCAATGGTTTCCTGGCCACCCTGATCACCCTGCGGCTGGACGCGGCGGGGGAGTCCACGGTGATCATCGGCTGGGTGTCGTCGGCCTACTTCATCGGCCTGGCGCTGGGCGCGATGTTCAATGACCGCCTGCTGCTGCGTATCGGCCATATCCGTGCCTACGGCAGTTTCGCGTCCCTGGTGGCCGTGACCGTGCTCCTGCAGGGCCTGTTCTTCGAGCCCTGGGCCTGGTTCGTGCTGCGCCTGATCGGCGGCTGGGCCACGGTGGGGGTCTACCTGGTCATCGAGAGCTGGTTGCTCACCGCCGGTGACCAGAAGGTACGCGGTCGACTGCTGGCGCTCTACATGATCTCGCTGTATGCCGCCGGGGTCGTCGGCCAGTTGCTGCTGGGGGTGACCGATGCCATGGGCGTGACCGCCCCCTTCATGGTGATCGGCCTGCTGGCGTCGTTGTCGGTGTTGCCCATGGCGATGATCCCCCGGGTATCGCCGTTGATCGAGCACGCCGAACCGCTCTCGCCCATGCGGCTGATCACCCTGACACCCACCGGCGTGATGGGTAGTTTTGGTTCGGGGCTGGCCGTGGCCGCCGTCTATACCCTGCTGCCACTGTATCTCCAGCGTATCGGCCTGACGGTGAGCCAGATCGGCCAGATGATGGCGGTGGTGGTTCTCGGTGCCATGTTGCTGCAGTATCCCATCGGTCGCTGGTCGGATCGCCACGACCGCCAGATCGTCCTGATCCTGATCGGTGGTTTCAGCGTCCTGATCTCCGCCGGCATGCTGTTCCTGCCCTTGAACACCTGGGTCATTGCCGGCCTGCTGTTCCTGCTGGGTGGCGGCGTCTTCGCCCTCTATCCGGTGGCGGTGAGCCACGCCGCCGACCGTGCCCCGGCCGGCGCCCTGGTGCGCATGAGCCAGGGCCTCCTGCTGATCAATGCCATCGGTTCGACACTGAGCCCGCCGATCATCTCGCCGATCATGGCGAGTATCGGCGATGCCGGCCTGTTTTGGTCGTTAGGCACCCTGGGGCTTTTCCTGGTGGGCTTCTTCGTCTGGCGGCGCAGTGTGCGGCCGGCGCCGGTCCCCTTGGCGCCCTTCGCGCCCTCCACGCCGATGTCCTCGGCGGGGGCCGAGCTGGCTGTCACCGAGGAGGTCATCCAGGGTGCCATCGAGCATGAGCACAGGGAGGACCTCTCCGCTGCGGTGGCCAACGTGGCGGTGGCCGAGGCCCTGGTCGGCCCGCTGCCCCAGGATGCTTCACACGTCCAGTACTATGACAGCCCGGATGACTCCGAGGGTGAACCCCTCGCCAACCCAACCGACAGGAGAGACACAGCATGAGCCAACCACCGATCGGTGTCATCGGCGCCGGCACCATGGGGCAGGGCATCGCCCAGGTACTGCTGACCAGCGGCTTCGATGTGCGTCAGTATGATATCGCCGATGAGCAACTCGAGCGTGCACGCGGCGCCATCGACAAGGGGCTGGGCAAGCTCGTCGCCAAGGAAAGGCTCGCCGAGACCGACAAGGTGGCCGCCCTGGCGCGCCTGTCGACGAGTACGGCCCTCGAGGACCTCGCCGAGTGCGAGGTGATCATCGAGGCCGCACCGGAGAATCCCGATCTCAAGGAACGCCTCTTCCGCGACCTCTCGGCCCTGACCCCGGACGCCATCCTGGCCTCTAATACCTCCTCGCTTTCGCTGACGCGCCTGGCCGCCGTTTCCGAGCGCCCCGAGCGGGTGGTCGGCATGCACTTCTTCAATCCGGTGCCGGTACTCAAGCTCGTCGAGGTCATCCGGGCCGAACAGACCAGCGACGCCACCGTGGCGCGGGTCGAGGCACTGGCGAAGGCCCTCGGTAAGACCGCGGTTGCCGTCGGCGATTCCCCGGGCTTTGCCGTCAATCGTCTGCTAGTGCCCATGATCAACGAGGCGGCCTTCCTGGTGCAGGAGGGCGCGGCGACCCCCGAGGCGGTCGACGAGGCCATGAAGCTGGGCGCCGCTCATCCCATGGGGCCACTGGCCCTTGGCGACCTGATCGGCCTGGATGTCTGCCTGGCGATCATGGAGGTGCTGCAGGAAGGCTTCGGTGATCCCAAGTACCGCCCCTGTCCGCTGCTCAAGCGCATGGTCGCGGCGGGGTACCTGGGTCGCAAGAGCGGCCGTGGCTTCCATGTCTATGATGAACGTCCCTGAAAACCGCCTCTGGAGTGACCAATGAGCGACAATATGATCGTCGTCGATGACAAGGCCGGTGTCGTGCGCCTGACCATCAGCCGCCCCAAGGCCTTGAACGCCCTGAACAGTGCGGTGTTCACCGAGCTGGCCTCGGTGCTGAGCGACCTCGAGACGCGCCATGACTTGCGTGCCGTTCTGATCACCGGCGCCGGCGAGAAGGCCTTCGTGGCCGGTGCCGATATCGCCGAGATGCGTGACATGACCCCGGAACAGGCGCGGGCCTTCGCCGGCCAGGCCCTGCAGACCCTCAAGCGTCTCGAGGTGCTGCCGGTGCCGGTGGTCGCCCTGGTGAACGGTTTCTGCCTGGGCGGTGGTTGCGAGATTGCCCTGGCCTGCGACTGGGCCGTGGCCAGCGACAACGCTATCTTCGGTCAGCCCGAGGTGAGCCTAGGGATCATCCCTGGCTTCGGCGCCACCCAACGCCTGCCGCGCCGTGTCGGTCCGGCCATGGCGCTTGACCTGGCCACCACCGGTCGCAAGATCGATGCCGCCGAGGCCCTGCGCATCGGCCTGGTCAACCGCGTGATGCCGCGAGACGCCCTGGATGCCTATGCCGAAGAACTGACCACGCAGCTTTCCGGTAACGGCCCGGTCGCGGTCCGCAGCGCCAAGCGGGCGGTGCATGATGGCCTGGATCAGGACCTCGACAGCGCCCTGGCGCTGGAGACGAGCCTCTTCGCGCTCTGCTTCGCCGGCGAGGAGCCGGGCGAGGGCATGGGCGCCTTCATGGCTAAGCGCAAGCCGCGCTTCTGATTCCCCACCGCAGACGCCGCAAAGGCCATGGCGGCGATGGCATGGCCGTTCGTCTTCCTTTGACGAGCCCTGTCTATTGCCTATTCGAGCATCAGGAGTACTGGCTCAGGTCTGACGGGCGCGCAGCCGGATCATCCGGGTGGCGATCGCCGTACCCGCCAGGGTGATGATCATGCCGGCGACGATCTGCAGGCTTAGCGTCTCGTCCAGTATCAGGTAGCCCCAGAACAGGGCGCTCACCGGCACCAGGAAGGTGACCGTGGAGGTTGCGGTGGCGCCGGCGCTGGCCAGTAGCCCGAAGTAGAGCAGAAATGCCAGGGCGGTGCTCAACACGGCCAGCGCCAGGCCATTGATCCAGGCCAGCCCGCTGATCGGTTCGCTGGGCCATAGCAGCAGGCCGGGAACCAGCAGCATCATGGCCGACATGGCGGAACTCCCCGCGGCCAGCACTCGCACGGGCAGGTGAGATAGGCGAGTCTTCGAGTAATTGCCGGCGATGCCGTAGCAGAAGGCCGTGCCCAGCACGGCGAGGATGAACCAGCCGTCGCCGCCCAGGGAGAAATCCAGCCGGTCGGCCGAGAGCACATAGACCCCGAACAATGCCATCGCCAGCCCCAGGTATTGCTGCCGCTGCACCGGGGTGGCGAAGAACAGCGCCCCGAGCAGGGCGGTGAAGATCGGCGTGGTGGCGTTGATCAGGGAGGTGAAGCCGGCCTCCAGGCGGGTCGTGGCCAGTGCCAGCAGCGAGAAGGGAATCACATGGTTGATCAGGCCCAGCAACAGCAGGCTACCCTTGTGGTCCCACGCCAGCTTCAGGTAGCGCACCGTGAGCAGCAGAGGGACCAGCAGCAGGGCACCAATGCCCATGCGAACGAGCACCAGCGGCACCGGCCCGAATTCGGGGGCGGCGACCCGCATGAAGATGAACGACATGCCCCACAGCGATGACAGCAGGACGAGGCGAAGCGTGTCGGCCGGAGACATTCCACATCCTTGAGATTCAGAGAATGCAGCAGGTTAAGATGCCGGTGGGCGCTTGGGAAGGGGTGGCTTCCCCGCGCCCTGTTGATACAGAAGGTCGAGGAAGTGTGTGAGTGGATACTTCAGGACAAAAGGGTCGAGTTCATTATGGATGTTTTGTTTCGATCTGATGTGGAGTCTTGGCTGCGTCGGCAACGAGAAGGTTGATTCCAGGCAATTCCTGTTAATATCCCTGCCTGCCTCCATGGGGTAGGCTGATGCATGAGGGCCTCGGAAGTTCGGGTCGACAACATCGAGAGTGCAGCCATGGAGATCGAGGTCAAGTATGGCGAAAGGTAGTCTTCCGACCCATGTCGGTTTCATTCCCGATGGCAATCGTCGCTGGGCCCAGCGTCACGGCATGCCCAAGGAATCCGGATACGCCCACGGGATCGATCCCGGGTTACGGCTCTACGAGCAGTGCAAGGCACTCGGTATCGAGGAAATCTCCATCTACGGTTTCACCCAGGACAACACCCGGCGCAGGTCGGTGCAGAAGCACGCCTTCAGCCAGGCCACCGTGGAATTCGCCCGGGAGGTAGTGCGTCGTGGCGCGGCCCTCCAGGTGGTGGGTGACGACACCTCGACACAGTTTCCCGACGAGTTGAAACCCTTCCGTGAGCGTCGTGGGGAGGGCATCAAAGTCAACCTGCTCGCCAACTATGGCTGGGAGTGGGATCTGGAGGGTCTGCGGGACGGCGGCCTGCGCTCCAGTGAGGTGTCGCGGGTGGACCTGATCGTGCGCTGGGGAGGAGGGCGGCGATTGAGCGGTTTTCTCCCGGTACAGTCCGTCTATGCCGATTTTTATGTCAGGGACGAATACTGGCCGGATTTCGAACCCGGGCATTTCGAGCAGGCCCTCGCCTGGTTCAGGAAGCAGGATCGCACCCTCGGTGGCTAGGAGTCTGGTTGGGGAGCCAGAGATGCGCATCACCGGTCTGAACGTCTACCCGGTCAAGTCGCTCCAGGGCATTGCCCTGGAAATGGCCAGGCTCCCCGAAACGGGGCTCGCCTTCGACAAGCACTTCGGGGAAATTAGCGTGCTCGGCGAGCCGCTGCGTACCCTGGTCGAGATGAACACCCGGTCGTTGAAGGGTGGCTTCTTCGGCCAGCACGCCATCCTGCTGGATGGTGAGGGTCGAGTACTGAGCCTCGGTGATCGGCTGGCCGTCATGCCGGCATCCGGGGCGGGTCTTTTGTGGGAGGCATTCCCACGCCATGACCTTCTAAATTACCATAGGAGCCAAGACTTCTTGATGCCCGCTGGCTATCATGCGTGATGTGTCACACCGATTGTCCGAGTGAGCGTCACATCCTCTACCGACTCGACATGCAGGGACGGCTTGACTCGCAGGGATTCGACCGCTGACCGGAGAAGGCCCATGCTCGGATCCATTGCCGGCGATATCATCGGTTCCGTCCACGAGGGAAGGGGGACCAAGACGCGTGATTTCCCCTTGTTCACCTCGGCGAGTACCTTCACCGACGATACCATCCTCACCGTGGCGGTAGCCAATGCATTGCTCGGGGGCGGCGAATTCGTCGACGCCTACCATGACTTCTTTCACCGTTATCCCGATGCCGGGTTCGGCGGCCGCTTCAGGCGCTGGGCCTCGGAGCGTGAGCGGTTACCCTACAACAGCTGGGGTAATGGCTCGGCCATGCGTGTCTCTCCGGTGGGTTTCGCTGCCGGGTCCCTGGATGAGGCCCTGATCCTGGCCCGCCAGAGCGCCGAGGTGACGCACGATCATCCAGAAGGGATCAAGGGCGCCCAGGCCGTAGCGGCAGTCATCTTCATGGCTTCCACGGGTGTCGACAAGGTCGGTATCCGTGCCGAGGTCGAGGGTCGGTTCGGCTATGGCCTCTCACTCAGCCTGGACGAGATCCGGCCAGGTTACCGGTTCGACGTCTCCTGCCAGGGGTCGGTGCCCCAGGCGATCATCGCCTTCCTGGAATCCGACGGCGTCGAGGAGGCCATCCGCAATGCCATCTCCCTGGGGGGTGATGCCGATACCCAGGCCTGCATGGCAGGGGGCATGGCCGAAGCCTTTCATGGCGGTCTGCCGGCCGAACTGCGGGCGACGGTACTGGCCAGGCTGCCCTCCGACTTGCGCCGCGTGGTCGAGACCTTCAGGGCCAGGCACGGCCTTCCCTAGCACCCGACAGCATTGCATCGACGCCGCCCCCTTGGTGAAGGAGCCGGCGTCGAGTGTGCCTTACTGCTCGTCCTCTTCGCTGCGCGCGCTCTGTACCTCCGCCTCGAGGCTGGATAGCTCATTGCGCCAGGTCTCGAGTTGGCTGTCGAGCCGCTGGAGCCGCGATGCGCGGGCCTCGATCTGGGTCTCGAGATCGGCGACCTGCTCATGCCCCATCTGAATGGCCAGTGTCAGATCCTCGAACTCGCGGCGTGCGGCATCGCGCTGTGCCAGGGCCTGGTCACGCTGTTCGCGGAGTGCCGCGAGTTCCTCGGCGGCCGCCAGGCTGGTGGCCTGGAGCTCGGCGAGGCGCTCCTGACCGATCTCGATGGCCAATGATAGGTCCTCGAACTCGGTGCGAGCGGCATCGCGTTGGCCCCGGACCTCGTCTCGCTGGTCGCGGAGTGTCTCGAGCTCCTCGTTGACCGCCTGGCTGCTGGCCTGGAGCTCGGCGAGATTTTCCTGACCGATCTCGATGGCCAATGAAAGGTCCTCGAACTCGGTGCGGGCGGCATCGCGCTGGGCCTGGGCCTCGTCACGCTGGCCGCGGAGTGTCTGGAGTTCCTCGTTGACCGCCTGGCTGCTGGCCTGGAGCTCGGCGAGATTCTCCTGACCGATCTCGATGGCAAGCGTCAGGTCTTCGAACTCGGTGCGCGCGGCGTCGCGCTGGGCCTGGATCGCCTCGAGCTCGGCCTGGGCGTCGTCTCTGACGGCTTCGGCCTGCTGACGGGCTTGCATGGCCTCGTCCCGGGCGGCTTGGGCGGCCCGGCGCGCCTCCTCGGTGTCCAGGCGTTCCTGTACCGCCTGGTCGAGGAGTTGACGTGCCTGGTCGAGATCATCCTGCGTGCTGGCCAGTGCCTGTTCGCGCTCCTCGAGCTTGGTCTGGCGTGCCTGGATATCGGCCTGCAGGGTCTCTAGCTCGTCGTTGGCTGCTTCGATGGAGGCGCGAAGGTCGGCGTCCTCGGCCTCGAGACGCTCGAGTTCGGCGCGCGTCTCTTCCAGTTGGGCCTCCAGCTCGTTCTGGTCTTCCTGCAAGGTATCGACGTTACCGGCGGCGGTCTGCAATTCCTCGACCTGGCTGGAAAAGGCCTGACGTTCCGCCTGGACGGCTTCCAGGCGTTCCTCCAGTGAGGCGACCTCGTCGCTGGTGGAGCTGAGGCTGGTCTGGGCGATAAGCGCCCAGACCAAGGCGACCGCGGCGACGGCCCCCAGCCCTCTGACGCGATTGTCCTTGAATACCGCGTTTTTCGTTGTATCTGCCATCTTGCTGGCCTCCATCTGATGGATGTCTTCCCGGCAGTCGTCCGGTTCGGGTTCATTGTTGTCGCCATTATGCTACTGGCATACCCTCCTGACATTGCGTCGCCTTGGCAAGTCCTCGTGGCAATTTTGCCTGCTTACCCCTCCTCACTCCCGCAGGGGTCATGGTTCACTCCGTCAGTGTAGCGGCTCGTTTGTTCACTAACGACAGGGCCTCTGGACAGGGACTCTGGTCGCACCATCAGGGTGATGCCGGATCTGGACTATCCTGATCAATGGACCCAGCCAGGTTCCAGTCGTTCTCCTGTCGTAAGGCGTTTATGTGGACAACCAGGCCTGCAGGGCATTCCGGGAGGCGTCTTGCAGGCGTAGCCATGCGGTGAGGGCGAGACGCCGCTCGACGCCCTGGAGATCCTGGCCGGGTCAGTGGGCCGGGTCTACCAGGCCACCCAGGGAGGCGTTGCGCCGGAACCAGCCGGCGATGCTGGCGCGTGGTCGCCGGGTGGGCAGCACCTCATGGGGCAGGGTCTCGGAGAGGAAGCAGGCGAAGGTGCCCGCCTCGGGACGCACCCGGGCCAGTTCCGTGTCAGGCGACTCGGGGTCGAAGAGCACCATCTCGCCGCCACCATCGGCCGGCCAGTCGGCATTGAGGTAGCACACGGTGGAAAGCACCCGATTGGCGCGGCCCCGGAAGCTGTCCAGGTGACGCTTGTAGAAGGCACCGGCGGCGTAGCGTGCGAAGTGGGCTTCGTATTCGAAGAGCCCCAGGAAGAGCGTCCGGTTGATGGCCTGCTGCAACTCGCCCATGACGTCCAGGTAGCGCCGTTGTGCCTCGCTTTCCCGGTCGAGCCAGTGGATGGTATCGCCGCGGATATCACGCCGGTGCTCGTGTTCTCGACCACGACCGATGCCGGCGGCCTCCAGGGCGTCATGGTCGGCCAATATCGAGAGTTCCCGATTCAGGTCACGGCAAAGGTCCCAGGCGATGAAATTCTCACCGACATACCAGCCTTGCTCGACCAGCGCCTCCACCAGCTCGGAGAATCGGTGATCGTCCAGGCAGGGGCTGGCCATCATGGGCTGGGCATCCTGCGTTCGGGACGATAACGCAACCTGCCCGTCGGGCGCTCGAACAGACTGATGGGCATCTCGAAGCCCTCCGCCAATAATTCGACCAGCATCATGGCCGATAGCCCCCAGATGATATGCCCCCCGCAGTCTGCCTGCGTAAAGCAGTAGCTGGGCACAAAGTAGTCGCGGCCGTCGAACCGGATCACGTCGGTGTGGGTGCGCTGGTCATCGAGAAAGAGTCGCAGCGGGACCTCGAAGATGGTGTCGAGCTCGGTTAAGTCGGGTACCAGTGGCAGGTCCGGCGGGATCAGTCCCACATAGGGAGTGACCCTCAGGCCGTGCAGGGAGATGACGTCGGACAGTTGTCCCAGTAATTCGACCTCGCCGGGTGGAAGGGCGATTTCTTCCCGGGATTCCCTCAGGGCCGTGGCCAGCAGGTCGGCATCCTGGGGTTCGCGCTTGCCGCCGGGAAAGGCCACCTGGCCGCTGTGGGTGTTGAGATGGTCGGCCCGCCGGGTGAACAGCAAAGTGGGGTCCGGGCGGTCGACGATCGGCAGCAGGACGGCGGCCTCGGGCAGGCCGAGTCGCAGGCGGCGTGGCCGATGCGCTTGCAGGCGTTCACGAAGTTTCTCTAACATGTTGATTCCATCGAGTCTGATCTCTTCTATCCGGCGGCCATCGCCGGCGTCAAGTCCGACGCCGAGCGGCTCACCTACCGCTCGCCAGTTTCCAGGGAGTGCCATGAACTTCTGTAGCCACTGCGGCCAAACCGTCCGCTTCGCGATTCCCGAGCACGATGACCGTCCGCGTTACCTGTGTGATGACTGCGGCACGATCCATTACCAGAATCCTCGAATCGTGGCCGGTACCCTGCCGGTCAGTGGGTCGCGAGTGCTGCTCTGTCGGCGGGCCATTCCCCCGCGCAAGAGCTTCTGGACGCTGCCGGCGGGTTACATGGAAAATGCCGAGACGACCGTCGAGGCGGCCATACGCGAAACGCGCGAGGAAGCCTGCGCCGAGGTCGTTATCCATGATCTTTACACCCTGATCAACCTGCCCCATATCAATCAGGTGTACATGATATTCCGCGCCGACCTCGAGGGTGGC
>JAGXGN010000123.1 GCA_024636705.1 Halomonas sp. | reverse complement strand
TAGCGATGGCGCGGATCGAGTGAGTGGGTCGCATCATCATGATGGCGGCTCGGTCTTCAGCAGTGAGATGGCGATAGCAATGGGTCATGGCAACACCGTACCTGATGGGTCAGATGTTGCACTTGGTCATTGAGACCGCCGTCATTGAGTACGCAGTAACCGGCGACATGGTTGAGTGCATCTTGCTCGGAGACGTATCTCGCTTCGCCGCCAATGACAATACCCAGTTCCACTTCCCAGTCACTCTTCTCTGAACGGCGCGGCAGGATGACATCATCATTCGGGCCGACGATGGCGCTGGTGGCTTTCATGAACAGGATCGGCTCCGGAGGAGGAGTCATGCCCGACTCCTCGGCGTGGTCCGAATAGTTCAGACCGACACAGAGTTACTAGCCGATGTAATGCCCCCCCTGGTTTTTGCACACCCTATTTCACTAAGGAGGAGTGTGCAGTAACCAGGGGGGCATTACACATTACATTCTCTCTTGCCACTTTCCCAAGTGAGAAGCCTCAGGCCGTTGTCTTGTGCCGTAACCAATTGATGAGCCCGCCGGCATGGAAGATATCGCGCTGTCGCTCGGACATGCGATGCTCCGCCCTCAGCTCGAGATCCTTGGCGGGCACCCTGACAATGACCTCCCTGGAAGCGTCGACCCGGTCGTGTACATCCTCGACCTCCAGCACATCCTCCTGGTCCAGCCGGTCATAGTCCTGTGGGTCCTGGAACACCAGAGCCAGGATGCCGGCATTGACCAGGTTCTGGTAATGGATGCGCGCAAAGCTCTTGGCCAGCACCAGTCGCAGCCCCAGGTATCGAGGTGCCAGCACGGCATGTTCACGGCTCGAGCCCTGGCCATAGTTATGGCCGGCCACCAGGGAATGCCCACCCGATTCGCGGGAAGCGATCGCGCGTTGCGGATACTCCTGTTTCTGGTCTCTGAAGCAGAACTGGCTTATCGCCTGAACGTTCGAGCGATAGGGCATGGCTTCTGAGCCCGCGGGGTTGATGGTGTCGGTGGTGATGTCGTCACCCATCTTCAGCAGGGTGGTGACCTGAAGCCTTTCGGGTAACGGCTCGATCTCGGGGAGTTGGGCGATATTGGGGCCGCGCTGGATCTTGACCTTCCGAGCCTCCTCGAGGGGCAGTGCCGACAGCATCGACGAGGCACCCACGACAGGATTCGAGGGAAGCAGGTCGGTGTCCGGGTAGCGTAGCCCCAGGCGGTCAGCCAGTTCCCTGGGATCAGTGATCTCGCCCGTCAACGCAGCGGCGGCAGCGGTTTCCGGGCTACAGAGGAAGACGTGGTCATCGGCAATGCCGGAGCGGCCAGGAAAGTTGCGGGGCGTCGTGCGCAGACTGTTCTGAGCGGTGGCCGGAACCTGGCCCATGCCCATGCAGCCATTGCAGCCGGTCTGGTGGAGGCGGCCGCCGGCCGCTATCAGATGCGCCAGTAACCCCTCTGTGGCCAAGTCCGTCAGGACCTGACGGGACGCCGGGTTGAGGTCGAATGAGACCTCCGGATGCACCTGACGTCCCTCGACCATCAAGGCCGCGATGGCCAGATCGCGATACCCCGGGTTGGCGGACGATCCGATATATGACTGATGCACCGGTTGTCCGACCACCTCACGTACCGGTACCACCTTATCCGGGCTCGATGGCAACGCTATCAAGGGCTCCAGGCTGGAAAGGTCGATTTCATCGGTGTATGCATAGCCAGCACCCTCGTCCGCGGCCAGTTCACGCCAGTCCAATTCCCGGCCATGGTCGCGCAGGAAACGTCGAGTCTGCGCATCACTGGGAAAGACACTAGTGGTGGCACCCATTTCGGCCCCCATGTTGGCAATGACGTGGCGGTCCATGGCGGTCAAGGTGGCGACCCCCGGGCCGTGGTACTCGATGATCCGGCCGGTGCCGCCCTTTACGCCGTGTCGTCGTAGCATCTCCAGGATGACATCCTTGGCACTGACCCATGGCGGCAGCTTGCCTGTCAGTCGCACTCCCATCACCTCGGGCATGGAAATGCTCATATACTCGCCTGCCAGCAGACTGGCAATCTCGATGGAACCCGCGCCGAAGGACAGCATCCCCAGGGAGCCCGCGGCACAGGTGTGCGAATCCGAGCCGGCCAGCAGCATGCCTGGCACCCCCAGCCGCTCCATGTGGACCGGATGGGATACGCCGGTTCCCGGTGGAGCGAAGCGTATGCCGAACCTGGCGGCAGAGGTCTGCAGGAAGACATGGTCGTCACGATTGCGATAGTCGGCCTGGAGCAGGTTATGGTCCACATACTGACAGGCCGTCTCCACCTGAATCCTGTCCAGCCCCATGGCATCGAGGGCCAGCATGGTCAGGGTACCCGTGGCATCCTGCAGCAGAACCTGATCCACCTTGAGGCGAATTTCTTCGCCGGGTCTTGCCACATCGCCGTCTACCAAATGGTTGTCGATGAGCTTCTGAGTTAGAGTGCGTGGCTTGGTCATGAAGGCGAGTCTCCTGAATACATTGCCCGCCAGAATGCCGAGTACAGGCGGGAAAAAATGATTTTTTCGGACTGATATTAAGCTGAAAGTATAGGCCTCAAGTGATATTTCCAGCTCCATTTGGCGATATCAGTATCTGTATTAGTGGAAGCATAAATATAAAATTATCGTCGGATAGCGCACTACCGATCACTCAGAAAAATTAAATACCACATGCGCTACATCAACCGCTGATGGCAATTAGTGACTTCAATAGCAACTACTCAAGAAAAAATCAAGCTATTCAGCCCTTTCATCCTGGCAGATAGTGACATTTCCGACCGATGATATCGGTGATCTATCTGGTAGAAAATTCATGATTTCATGAGTTTATATCTATACCATCGGGTCAGTCAGAAATAAGCACCTGAATGACTGGGTTCGACGAATTCACCGGGCAAGACATGAGCCATCGAGGCTTACCCGGCATGTTGTGATCGACTGGCAGGCACCAGCTGCGACCTTGATCGTGCATGCGAGCCGATTCTTCCGTCGAAGTTGGCATCACCCGGGTCGAAGAGCGGAAAACGTATCAGCATAAACTCCTCCAGTAAGTGTCGTTAAGCATATGTTTATATTGATTAATTAATCAGTATTTTGAGCATCCTCTGGGGTCGCAGAAGCGCGGGTGGTTGCGTTAGCTGCTACTCTCGGGCTAGGCTGAGATTAACAGACTGCTTCTGCCTGGGGTCCCGAGGCACAAGTGGTCCGATAAATCCGAGTGACCAGGGGCATAAGGTCATGCCCTATCGAATTACTGGCTGCATTCGCGCAGATGAGTGAGACATTCGCATGAAGATCATATCCGTCAATTTAAGGAAGCTCCGCTTACCCTTGGTGGTCCCTTACCGACTCTCCTACCGAACTTTTGAAGAATTCGAGCCCTATTATGTCGAGATCACGACGGACGATGGTCGAGTAGGGTTCGGCGATGGCCATATTTCCCCCGGCTCGAGTAGTGAAACCCGTGAGGGTGGCTGGGCGTTCTGCCAGGAGTTGAGTCGGGCATTGTTGGGCAAGACCGTCGGGGAGGCCCGGCGGCTAGTCCAGGAGCGCATGCCCGAGAGCAAGGTGGCCGCCAGTGCGCTGGCCACGGCGCTGGAAGTGCTGGACAACACTGACCTGATCGACATTCCCGTTGATCTTCATCTGCCTCTGCTCACCCCCGTCAACTCTACTAACCTAGAGGATCTTCCGGGAGAATTGGAAGCGCTGATGGCCAAGGGTTTTAAGACCTTCAAGGTCAAGGTCGGCAAGGATCTCGAGGCCGATCTCAGGCGGGTCGCTGCCATCCAGGAGGTCACGGCCGGCAGAGCGACGCTGCGCCTGGATGCGAACCGTGCCTTCGACCAGGACCAGGGCTGCCGCTTCGCCTCTTCCCTGGATCCGGAGGGAATCGAGCTGTTCGAGCAGCCTTGCCTGGCCGAGGACTGGGATGCCAACGCCGCCGTCGCCCGGGTGTCGAAGGTGCCGCTGATGCTCGATGAGCCCATCTGCACCCTTGCCGATATCGAGCGCGCCAGCAAGTTGGAGGGTGTTCGGTTCTGCAAGCTCAAGCTCAAGCGGTTTGGTTCCATGCAGGGCCTCAAGGAGGGGCTCGACGCCGTTCGCGCGCATGGTATGGAACCCGTGCTCGGCGATGGACTGGGTAGTGAAATCACAAGCTGGATGGAGGCCTGCGTGGCGCAGTGCACCATTCGCAATGCGGGCGAATTCAATGGTTTCCTCAAGCCTGTCCACCGGCTGCTCGATACGCCACTGACGTTCAGGGATGGCGATATCATCCTGACCAAGGGGTATCGGCCAAGCGTCAACCGTCAGCTGCTGGATGACAGTACAACGGAAAGCCTGAATTTTTCATAAACAAGATGAACGAGAGCAGGAGTCGATCATGGCACATGATGTCATCATGAAGGATCTGGAAAGGCGTCGTGAGGATGCACGCGCCATGGGTGGTGAGGAGAAGCTCCAGCGGCGCAAGGAGCGTGGCAGCCTGAATGCCGAGGAGCGGCTGGCATGCCTGGTCGACAAGGACAGTTTCATCGAGGTGGGCCTCCTGGGTTCAGCATCCGGGGGCAATCTCGACCCCGCCAAGACACCGCGCGACGGCAAGATCACCGGCTTCGGCAGGATCGATGGCCGTGACGTCGGCGTCTGTGTCTATGACTTTACCGTCAAGGGGGCATCCACTGGTGGCACCAACTCCAAGAAGCTGGGCCATATTCGACGCTCCACCGTGGAAAGGGGGATTCCCTTTATCCACATTGGCGAGTCGACCGGCGCCAGGCTGCCCGATGCCATGGGCTCCAGGGGCATGGGTGCCATGCTGGGCAACGACACGACCCAGTTCCGGCGCATCCGCGAAAATCCCTGGGCGGCGGCGGCTCTCGATACTTCCTTCGGCTCTTCCGCCTGGCTGGTCTGCTGCTCCGACTTCTCGGTGATGAAGAAAGGATCCGTCCTGTCGGTCTCCAGCCCGGGGCTGGTGTCGATGGCCATCGGGGAGCGCGTCGACCCTGAGGATCTGGGCGGCTGGCGTATCCATGCCGACATGACTGGCCTCGTGGATCGCTTTGTCAACACCGATGAAGAGGCCATGGAGGAAATCCGGCGATTTATCAGCTATATGCCCAGCAACAACATGGAGCTGCCACCTGAGTATGACATTCCGGCAGGGTCAGGTGACCAGCAGCAAGATATTCTCGATATCCTTCCTGCAAGCCGTACCCATGTCTATGACATGCACAAGGTGCTCGATGTCATCGTCGATAAGGACAGCATGCTCGAGTTCAAGCCACGCTTCGGCAAGCCGGCCATTGCCGCGCTGGCCCGGCTGGGTGGCAAGACCGTCGGCATTATTGCCAACAACCCCATGGTTGGCGGTGGTGCCATGTCGGTCGAAGCCATCCGCAAGTTGATCGATCTGACGGTCCTGTGCGACTCCTTCAATATTCCGATCGTGCGCTTCATGGATACCCCTGGCTTCGTGGTGGGCACCGGTGCGGAGAAGAAGGGTGCGCCTGGCCACATCATGAATCTGATGAACGCTACCTGCCTGACGACGGTTCCCCAGATCACCGTTCTCGTGCGCAAGGCCTACGGGCGTGCCTATGTTGCCCTGGGTGGGGGTGAGCATAACGATGAAATGGTCGCCTGGCCGACCGCCGAGGTCAGCTTCATGGACCCGGTATTCGCCACCAAGATCGTGCATGGCCTGAGTCCTGGCGAGGATGGTTTCGATCAGGCCCTGGCGGAAATCCAGAAGGACATCGAGATCTGGGATATGGCGTCTACTTTCTCTGCACATGATGTCATCAAGCCGCAGGAAACCCGTGACTACCTGATCCGCATGCTGGATGTCCATCGCCGCCGCCGTACCAAGGGTATCGGTCAGCACCTAATGCAAACCTGGCCGACCAGCAGCTAAGGGTGAATTCAATGAACAATGCGTTGAACGTCATTATTGAAGCACGTAAGGCTGGGCGTGGCTCGCTGACCGAGGCCGAAGGCAAGCGACTCCTGGAAGGCTTCGGTGTCAGGGCTCCGCGCTCCGTGCAGGTCAAGGGGGTCGAGGATGTGGCTTCGGCCCTCCGCGATCTCAATGGACCCTATGTCGTCAAGGTGGTGTCGCCGGATATCCTGCACAAGAGTGATGCCGGTGGCGTGGCGCTGAACCTGCAGGATGCCGACGCTGTGGTCGATGCCATCCAGACCATGGCCAAACAGACCTTGATCCGTGAAGCCAGTGTCGAGGGTTACCTGATCGAGGAAATGCTGTCTCCCGGCCAGGAAATCGTGGTCGGAGCGGTGCGAGATCCCTATTTCGGACCGATGGTGATGGTCGGTCTCGGTGGCATCTTCGTCGAGGTGCTGAAGGATGTGGCCTTCCGGATTTGCCCGATCGGCGAAAAGGATGCCTGGCAGATGCTCGCGGATCTCCGTGGCTCGGCCATTCTCGACGGTGTCCGCGGAGGTGAAGCCGTCGACAAGCGTGCCATCGTCGACGTCATCATGCGCCTGGCCGGTCCGGATGGCCTGTTGATGGCGCTCGACGAGGAGCTGACGGAAGTCGACATAAACCCGCTCATCGTGTCCAGCGCCGGTGCCATCGCCGCCGATGCACGGTTCATCCTGTCGTCGCCGGATGCCTGTCAGTCCGCCGCCATTCCCGACGCCCCCGATGATGGCCTTTCCGTGATCGACCGGTACACGCCGCTGTTCCAGCCAGAGGCCATCGCGGTTGTCGGAGCATCCACTACCGGCGTCACCATGGCCAATACCTTCATCCGACGCATGAAGGCCTATGGTTACGCCGGCAAACTCTACCCCATCCATCCCAAGGCCGATGAGGTGGAGGGGTTAAAGGCATATCCGAGCCTTGCCGATACACCTGAGCTCATCGACTACGCCTATATCGCCATCGGCGCCAAGCACATCCCAGAGCTGCTTGCATCTGCCAATGGTCGCGTAAAATTCGCCCAGGTGTTGTCCAGTGGTTTCGGCGAGATCGAAGAAGGCAAGGCGCTCGAGCAGGAGCTGGTGAAGAGTGCGCGTCGGGGTGGTTGCCGCGTCATAGGCCCCAACTGCCTGGGCATGTACTCACCCCGTGGGAAGGTCACCTTCCCCGTTAATCCACCGGAAGAAGTGGGCAGTGTCGGCATCATTTCCCAGAGCGGTGGCCTGGGTACCGATATCATCAAGCGTGGCCAGTGGCGCGGCGTGCGCTTCAGTGGCGTCGTGACCATGGGCAACAGCGCCGACCTGGAGCCATCTGACCTTCTGGAATACTATTTCGCGGACCCACAGACGAAGGTCGTCGGGCTGTACCTGGAGGGGGTCAAGAATGGTCGCCGGCTCTTCGAACTGCTCACCTCTAAGGCAGCCACCAAGCCGGTGGTGATCCTCAAGGGAGGCCGTTCCGCCCAGGGCAATGCCGCCGCCGCCTCACATACCGGCGCCCTCGCTGGCGACCAGCGAGCCTGGGAGGCGCTATGCACGCAGACCTGCTGTTCGATGGTCGCCTCCGTCGATGAGTTCATCGACACTCTGCTGGCCTTCCAGAACACTAGCCTGAGACCGGAACGTCCGACTCGTCAGGTGGTGCTGTTCGGCAACGGCGGTGGGACCGGGGTGCTGGCCACGGACTACTTCGCCGAGCTGGGGCTCAACATTGATCCCTTCGCCGCGGAAACGCGTACCACCCTGGAAGCGCTGGAACTGCCACCGGGTACCAGTGTGGCCAACCCGATCGATGCGCCGGTAGGGACCTTGCAGCAGGAGAATGGGTGGATCGCCGGCAAGATCCTGGACAGGGTCTACGACACGTCCAGCCCTGATGCCATCGTCATGCACCTGAACCTTGCTTCCTTTGTCGGGCGCGGTGACAAGGATCCTGTTGATAACCTGATCAAGGTCGCCGAGCATGTACAGGTCACCCATCCGGGCAGGGCCCATTTCTTGCTGGTGCTCCGTTCCGACGGCTCCCAGGAGCTGGATGACATCAAGCGCAAGTATCGCCAGCAGGCGCTTGCTGTCGGTATCCCTGTCTATGACGAGGTGACCAATGCCGCTCAGGCGCTGTCGGTCGTCCAGGCTATGGAGGTTCGCTTCGCCGCTCGACAGCGGTAGGGGCGAATCCGTTGCGGCTGGCCCTTGGGCTAGCACGTTCGAATAGATGCCTGTGTCGATCGATACAGTGCCTCCGGACTGGCGAGTTACTCATGAACAACCTGTCTGCGGCGACTAATCGTTCCACACATCTCATCGATGGGCTCTTCGTTAATGAGGTCGTGCCCTCCTGTTTTTCTTCGCTGATGCCCACCATCCTGTTCCTGCATGGTGCGTATCAGGGCTGGTGGGTCTACGAAGACTGGCAAACCTATTTTGCGTTGGCCGGCTGGCGCACTATCGCCCTCTCGCTACGTAATCATCCAGGTTCTTACCCTCTCGAGGATCATCAATTCCTCGAGCTTGAGCCCGATGACTATATCAATGATGTGCTGAAGGTCGCCGATTGGCTCGACACGCCTTTTGTACTGGTCGCACACAGCATGGGAGGCGTGGTGGGGCAGAAGGCGGCCGAGCGGTTGTCTGACCTTGCGGCGCTGGTCCTGTTGGGCTCCGGCCCGCCCAAGGGGGTTGGGGCCAGCAGGCCGAAGGATCTGCCATCCGGCTGCCCTTCTATACCTGACTATCAACAGGTGAGGCGGCACATGTTCGGCACTATCGATGATGGGGACTATGCCGAGTTCCATTCGAGGCTGGTGCCGGAAACCCCGAGTGTCATGAACCAGACGGGGCGGGGTCGCGTGTCGGTGAACCCGGCACTGATCCGGGCGCCGGTACTGGCAGTCGATGCTGAGCATGACCGCAACCAGTTCGGTCCCGCCTTCGTCGATTTCTACTCGGCAGACTACATCCGTGTACCGGGGGCCTCACATGCGCTGATGCTGGGACCTTGGGGAATGGAAGTGGCCAGCGCCATACACTGTTGGATGAACTGGCGTCTTCCTGGATTCCAGTATGATAATCGACCGGCATGGTATGATCCCCGAGCCGGAAGCGGTGGGAGAGAAGGTAACCCGGTGTCATAAGCAACCGTCGAATCCTTTCAGGGGTCGAGCCGGCGGTTTTATGTCATGCGGTTGAAGGTGGGTGACCTCAAGTCAAGCTGCTGATAGAAGCGCTCCAGCTGTTCAGGCGTAAATCGCGACTCACGCAGTGACTTCAAATGTGGGCCGAAGGACTCCTGAATGTCGTCGCTGAAACGAATCATGATTTCGGCCATGTAATAATCATGCCTTATCAACGAATCGGCCGTGGTGATAATCGGCTGATTGCGAGTATAGGAAGCGAATACCTTTCCTTGCACATTGGCGGTCAACAGCTGTTCATGATCCACCGTGATCGTCAATAGATTATCAGCGGTGCCGATGCTCTTACCGTTACCCTCGTGCAGATATATCTTGACATTATCCGAGTAACGAAACTCTTCCGCCTCATCTCCGAAGAGGATAATAAATATCTCGATACCAGAATCGGCCATCCTGCGAAGCACATCTTCGTGACGTCGAAGCACCTGATCCTGAGCCTTGATCCAGATACATTTTTTCGCACTAAGGACGATCTGCTTGATGCGCTCATCCACTGCGGGCTCGCCGGAAATCGTCCAGACGTACTGGGAGTCCTCACTCTTGCTCAGCGAGTTCAATTGGGACGTGAGCAGATCACATCGCCTCTGGGTGGAGCTGGCGATGCCCTCGAGCAGGACCTGGGGAGGAACCGGCACGAAACGCACAGGATCTTCGCTCACTGGTTGCACGGCTTCCTTGCGAGTCAGGCTCTCGAGCGAGTGGTAGGCATTCGCACGGGGAACACCTGTGACCTTGCTCAACTCATAGGCAGTGACCGGATGCATGCGCAGAAGCTGGATGTATATCTTGGCTTCATAGTCCGTGAAGCCAAGCTTCTGCATCTCGCTGGACAATTCACTCGACATACTTTCGTCAAACCGTAAGCGATTTGCCAAAACTTACCTCCGGTAATGCCCGTAATGATAGCCTTGTTCCTGCAGCTCCGATGTTCAAACCAACAAAGGGCAGTAGTCTTGTGGCATTATAAGAGTTAATTGAGGGCCTACCTATCGCTAGCCTCAATGGCTTCGACGAGTCTCACGATACGTTCGGCACCTTCGACGTGAAGATTTTCGATCAGTTTACCATCGACCAGGACAACGGCACTACCCTGCGCTACGGCATCATGATATGCCGCAATTATTTTTCGAGCCCAGGCGACATCCTCTTCGCTCGGAGCGAAGACCTCATTTGCCACCTCGATCGTCTTGGGGTGGATGAGGGTCTTGCCATCGAAGCCCATTTCCAGGCCTGCACGGCATGCCTTTTTGTATCCATCATCGTCATTGAGGTCGAGGTAAACCCCGTCGAGAATCGCCAGGCCAGCGGCACGCGCCGCAAGCAAGCAGGTGGACAGGCTATGCAGCATGGGAAGGCGCATTTCGGTATGCGCACAATACAGATCCTTGGCCAGGTCAGAGGTGCCCATCACCAGCACAGCCAGGCGGCTGCTGGCGTCGGCGATCTCTTCGGCATGGAGGATTCCCCTGGGGGTTTCCATCATGCACCAGATAGCCAGGGAATCCGGCGCCCCTGCTGCCTTCAGGATCGACTCGGCACGCCTGACCATGTCGGCACTTTCCACTTTGGGCAACAGAACGGCATCGGCATTGGCACGCGCTGCCATCACAAGGTCGTCGTGGCCCCAAGGGGAATCGAGCCCATTTACCCGGATGACGATTTCCCTGTGGCCGTAACCACCGGCCTCCAGAGCTTCCAGGATAAGGTCTCTGGCTTCCGCCTTGGCGCCAGGCGCAACGGCATCCTCAAGGTCCATGATCAAGGCATCGGCCGGCAGGCCTCGGCCCTTGTCCAACGCCCTGGCATTGGATCCCGGCATGTACAGCACACTGCGACGTGGACGTGCGTTCGTTGTCATCGCTCTTTTTCCTCTATCTTGGTGGCATGAGACGGGTTTCTCCCGCCATGCATGACAGGCCATGTGGCGTCTACTTCCAGGCCACGTCAGCTTGCATGGTCAGACCACCTTCGGTGGTGCAAGCCCAGAGCACATCTGCGTTTCCAGATTCGGCCGCCTTGCCCTGGGCCTTGAAGGTCTCACCGCAGAACAATGGACTCATGGCCTTGAACGAGAACCGGGTCAACGTATCGTTCGGGTTGTTGCGTTGCCAATTGTCGAGCAGGAAGGTGGCAATCAGTTGACCATGTACGATGAGAGCGGGATAGCCTTCTACTTCAGTCGCATAGGGATAGTCATAGTGAATCTTGTGCGCATTGAAGGTGACGGCTGAATAACGGAACAGCAGGGGAGTGTCCGGATGGATTTCCCGGCTCCATTCGGCGCCCTCAGGGGCGGGCTTGCGCTCGGGCACGCCGGTTGCGGCAGGCGGGTTATCCCGATATACCAGATCCTGTTCTTCTTCCAGGGCAACACCTTCGGTATTGGAATAAGCGTGCTTGACGGTGACGAAAGCAAGGGAACCGCTCTTGCCTTCCTTGACCTTGATTTCGTGCACGGTCGAAGTTTTGGTCACCTTTTCTCCGATAATCAGAGGCTTGTAGTAATGGATCCGACTCCCAGCCCACATCCTTCGCGGCAGGGGAATCGGCGGCAGGAAGTCGCCTCGCTGCGGGTGTCCATCCGTGTCGATCATTGATTGCGGCACTCTGGGGACGAAATAATTCCAGTGCGCCGTGGGCGGAAGTGTATCGCCCCGCTTCGGCCAGTCCTCGGCAGGCACATCGAGTGCCGCCATCATGGCCGTTACCGGCCATAGCTCCAGCTCTTCCTCTGCCTTCTCGGTGTTTCCGATCCACTTCTGAAGATATTCCAGATCCAAGGCCATAACTCTTCTCCTGTTGCCTTCGCCAGTGTGTAATAAAGCGGTATTCAGGCCCCGCCTTTTCACATTCGATCCTAGTCGATGGCATTAGTAGTTGCAAGAACGACCACCACGATTGTATTATCATGAAAGCGTGCTGGTCTTTCCGCTGAGCCACTATGCTGTATCAGCGAGGGCTTGGCCCATCCTGGGGCATGCCGTTCGCCCCCTGTCCATTACCACTAACAACCAAGGCACCGGAGAGAAGCTCATGGCCATGATCGACGTGAAGACAGAGATCACCGGAAACGTCTGGAAAGTCGAAATAAATGAAGGGGATACCGTAACGGAAGGTCAGGTGCTAGTTATCCTTGAGTCGATGAAAATGGAAATCCCCATCCTGTCTCCGGAAGATGGTATCATCAAAGAGCTCCGTATCAAGGAAGGAGATGTCACGGCGGAAGGTGATGTGGTGGCCATCGTAGAGGCATAAAAACAACAACCTTACCAGCGAGTGCGAGGAGCTCACCATATGAATAAAGTGCTGATAGCAAACCGCGGAGAGATCGCTTGTCGTATCATCAAGAGCTGCAAGAAACTTGGTCTCAGCACCGTGGCTGTATACTCGGAGGCAGATGCCAAGGGATTGCATGTCAAGATGGCAGATGAGGCTTATCCCGTGGGGCCCGCTTCTGCCAAGGAAAGCTATCTGGTTGCCGACAATGTCCTGAAAGTCGCCCTCGAGTCCGGTGCCCATTTCGTTCATCCAGGATATGGCTTTCTATCGGAAAGCAGCCGATTTGCGAGAGCGGTGGAGGAGGCTGGCCTGACGTGGGTGGGGCCGAGCCCTCAGAGCATTGATGACATGGGCGACAAGGAGCGGGCCAGGGAAATCGCCAAGGCGGCCGGGGTCCCCGTGTTGCCCGGGAGCCCTCGATTCGATGTTGGCGAATTGGATACCATCGAGCAGGCCGGAAAGGCGGTGGGTTATCCGCTACTCGTCAAGGCCTCGGCAGGAGGCGGCGGTATCGGCATGCGTCTGGTCGAGCGGCCCGAACAACTCCTGGAGATTGCACGGTCCACCCAGTCCATGGCCGAAAAGGCGTTCGGGGATGGGACGATATTCCTGGAACTCTTCATCCCAAATGCGCGTCACGTGGAAGTGCAGGTCTTTGGTTTCGGCAATGGCGAGGCCATTCACCTCTATGAACGGGACTGTTCATTGCAGCGACGCTATCAGAAGGTGATCGAAGAGAGCACCGCCCCCGGGCTGCCCGAGGTAGTTCGTGAAAAGATGGTAAGCGTGGCGGCTTCACTCTGCCAGCATCAGAAATATTCCGGTGCAGGCACGGTAGAGTTTGTCGTCGATGCCGATACGTTCGACTTCTTTTTCCTGGAAATGAACACCAGGATTCAGGTGGAGCACCCTGTCACGGAGATGTGCACCGGCACAGACCTGGTTGGCATGCAGATCAGGTTGGCACAGCAGGAACTTCCTCCCATTGATCAGGCGTCCATCGTTCACCAGGGCCACTCGATCGAGTGCCGTATCTACGCGGAGAACCCCGCCAAGAATTTCATGCCATCTCCGGGCCCCCTTAAGCGCTTCAAGTTGCCGAATGAGACCCATGATATTCGTATCGATTGTGGGTTCCAGGAGGGTGATCAAGTCACCTTCTTCTATGACCCGATGATTGCCAAGATCATATGCCATGCAGAGACTCGCCGTCAGGCCATTGACAGGATGCTCAAGGCCCTACATGAAGTCGAGATCGAAGGCGTAAAAACCAATACACAGTTCCTGATAGCTTGTCTAAAGCACCATGATTTTGTGTCGGACAATGTATCGACAGGCTTCATCGAAAAGCATCTTCCTGACCTTATAGGTAGTGCCCATCCAGAAACTAACAACCAGCTGATTTTCAGGTAAAAATTCTGGGAATAGGTAAAAAAATCCTCTTGGCTTTGGTATGTTTTAAGTGCGAACCAAAAACATCAAGCAACCAAGAGGATCCAGCATGCGAGAAACCCGCAATGCTCAGTCCAGTATATTCGAACATTACTCGAATCATCACGAGTATGGCGTCAGATGAAGTGGTCCCCGAAATTCGGACCAAGCGCTAAGCTCTGATCAGACCGACCAGGAGAGCCTGATCGACGAGCAGCACCTGCGGACTCCGATCTATGGGTCACGCCGGATGACCGCGCACCTCAACCGCCTCGGCCGCCGGGTCAACCGCAAGCGGGTCCGCCGGCTGATGCGCCAGATGGGGTTGCAGGCCGTCTACCCACGGCCACGAACCAGCCTGCCGGGCAAGGGGCACCGGATCTACCCCTACCGACTGCGGGGGCTGACTATCGATCGGCCGAATCAGGTTTGGGCTGTAGAGCGACAATCAAGGTGAGAGTCCGTGTTGCCTCACCGAACATCGTGTGGTGGGTGACCTGGCCAAGGACCTGGCCATATTGAGCGCCAGCCACGAGATCGCCCAGCTTAACCAGCGGCTCAATGATGCCAATCGCCGGCTCCAGACCCTGGCCTACAGCGACAGCCTTACCGGTGCCTGGAATCGCTATCGCATGGAACTGTCCATCGACGCCGAGATCAATGCCGCCGACCGCTATGGAAGTCCCTGTACCCTGCTGCTCTTCGATGTGGACCACTTCAAGCACTTCAACGACACCCACGGCCATGAGGCGGGCGACCGGGCGATGTATCGCGCCAAGCAGGGCGGACGGAATCGGGTCGAGGTCGATGATGAGGTATGATCTGGCCACTGTCCTGAAATCAGCTCTCGTCCGAGACACACCTGAAGAGCCCCGTTATGCCAGACCACAATGCTACCCGCCCGCGGATACTCTCCTTCGGCGAGGCGATGACGATGTTCGTCGCCGAGACCCCAGGCAATCTCGCCGAGGTCGAGACCTTCCAGCGACGCATCGCCGGTGCCGATACCAACGTGGCCATCGGGCTCGCTAGGCTGGGCTTCCGGGTCGACTGGCTCAGCCGTGTCGGTAACGACAGCTTCGGCAGCATCATTCGCAAGACGCTCGAGGCCGAGGGCGTCGATTGCCGATACCTGACCACCGACCCGGAGCATGCCACCGGCCTGGTGTTCAAGGAACGGGCTCTGGAGGGCGCCGACCCGCGGGTGGAATACTTCCGACGCGACAGCGCCGCCAGCCGGCTCTCCACAGACGATGCCGCCGAGGTGGACTTCACCGAAGCACACCACCTGCATGCCACCGGTATTCCCCTGGCCGTGTCGGCCTCCTGTCGCGAGCTCTCCTGGCACATGCTGGAAAAGGCGCGCGCCGCCGGGGCCAGCATCTCCTTCGATCCCAACCTGCGCCCCGGCCTTTGGGCCAGCGAGGCCGAGATGTGTGACACCATCAACGCGCTCGCGGCCAAGGCCGACTGGGTGCTGCCAGGCTGGGAGGAGGGTAAACGGCTGACCGGTTTTGAGACACCCCACGACATCGCCGGCTTCTATCTCGAGCGTGGGGCCAGCGCGGTGATCATCAAGCTGGGGCCGGAAGGCAGCTACTACCACGGCGTCCTGGGTGGACAGGAGGCGAGCTTCACGGTGGCGGGTTTCCCGGTGTCCCAGGTGGTGGACACCGTAGGCGCCGGCGACGGCTTCGCCGTGGGCGTGATCAGTGCGCTGCTCGACGGCCTCTCGCCCCGCGAGGCGTTACGGCGCGGCAACCTGATCGGTGCCGAGGCGGTGCAGGTGACCGGGGACATGGAGGGCCTGCCCTACCGCGAGCGACTCACCGAACTGGAAGCGTCCCTGGCCGCCTCGCTCTGCTAGGCGAGCGGCGCCCTGACAGATGCCGGATAGCGAAACGCGAGACGGCGAGAATCCTTACACCGCGACAGGAGACAAGACATGCATCGCTTTTCCCTGGACGGCCGGGTGGCCATGGTCACCGGCAGCAACAAGGGACTCGGTCAGGCCATGGCCGTGGCCCTGGCGGAAGCCGGGGCCGATATCGTCGGCGTGAACCGTCGCCCGGCGCCCGAGACACGCGCCGCCGTGGAAGCCCAGGGTCGACGCTTCTTCGAGGTCGAGGCGGCACTCGGTAAGGACTCACCCGCCGATATCGTCGCGCATGCCCTCGATCAGGCCGACCAGCTGGATATCCTGGTCAACAATGCTGGCACCATCCGGCGGGCGCCGGCGCTGGAGTTCTCGGAAGAGGACTGGGACGCCGTGGTCAACGTCAATCTCAAGGCGGCCTTCTTCCTGGCCCAGCGGGTCGCTCGCCACCTGGTCGAGCGCCAGGCACCGGGGCGGATCGTCAACATCGCCTCGGTACTCTCCTTCCAGGGCGGGATTCGCGTGCCTTCGTATACCGCCAGCAAGAGCGGTCTGTTGGGCCTTACCCGGCTGCTGGCCAACGAATGGGCGGCATACGGGATCACCGTCAACGCCATCGCCCCCGGCTATATGGCCACGGACAACACCCAGGCACTTCGCGACGATGAAAACCGCAGTGCCGAGATACTCGGCCGCATTCCCGCCGGGCGCTGGGGCAAACCGGAAGACCTGGCCGGCGCCGTGGTCTTCCTCTGCTCGCCGGCGGCCGCCTACGTCAATGGTCACGCACTGGCGGTAGACGGCGGCTGGCTGGCCCGCTGAGGCCTCAGTGGTTGTCCCGCGGTGGGCTCCGGCGCGCCACGTCGCGGTAGCGGGTCGCCCCTTCCAGCGTCATCCCCTGATCGAGCGGTTCGACCAGGGTCCGCTGGATTTCCTGCCAGGGCGTCTGGTGATCCGGATAGCGGTAACCGCCCGCCTTCTCGAGACGCTCGCGACGCGCCGCGATCTCGCCGTCGTCGACCAACAGGCGAGCCTCGCCGCGGCCCAGGTCGATGCGCAGCCGGTCGCCGTCCTCGAGCAGGGCCAGGCCGCCACCAGTGGCCGCCTCGGGTGAGGCATTAAGGATCGAGGGTGAACCGGAGGTGCCCGACTGGCGGCCATCGCCCAGGCAGGGCAACGATTCGATGCCGCGGCGAATCAGCGCTTCCGGTGGCTGCATGTTAACCACCTCGGCACCGCCTGGATGGCCGACGGGGCCAGCCCCGCGCATCACCAGCAGGGTCCGTTCATCAATGGCCAGGGCCGGATCGTCGATACGGGCGTGGTAGTCCTCGGAACCGTCGAAGACCACCACCCGGCTCTCGAAGGCATTCGGGTCTTCGCTGTCCTCGAGGAAGCGTCGGCGAAACTCGCGGGAGATCACGCTGGTCTTCATCAGCGCCGAGTCGAAGAGGTTGCCCTTGAGGTTAAGGAAACCGGCGTGCTCGACCAGAGGATTGTCATAACGACGGATCACCTCGGCATCCCGGGTCTCGCCACCCTGGACGTTGGCGGCGAGCGTTTGGCCGTTGACGGTCAGGGCATCGCCGTTGAGCCTGCCCGCCGTGAGCAGCTCATTGAGAACCGCCGGCACGCCACCGGCACGATGGAACTCCTCGGAGAGATAGGCGCCCGCCGGCATGACATTGGCCAGCAGCGGGATCTCGTGGCCCAGCGCCTGCCAGTCGTCATTGGTCAGCTCGATGCCGGCGTGCCGGGCAATGGCGTTGACATGGATGGGCGCATTGGAGGAGCCACCCAGGGCCGAGCAGACCACGATGGCGTTCTCGAAGGCCTCGCGGGTCAGGATGTCCAGTGGCCGCAGGTCCTCCCAGACCATCTCGACGATGCGCTCGCCGGTCTGGTAGGCGACGATCGGGCGCTCCTTGTAGGGGGCCGGAATCATTGCCGAACCGGGCAGGCTCATGCCCAGGGCCTCGGCCATGGAGTTCATGGTCGAGGCGGTGCCCATGGTGTTGCAGTGGCCGATCGACGGCGCCGAATCGGCACCACGCGCCAGGAACTCGTCGTAATCGATATCCCCGGCGGCCAGGCGCTTGCGCAGCTCCCAGATGATGGTCCCCGAGCCGACGCGTTCGTTGTCGCGCCAGCCATTCAGCATCGGCCCGCCGGAGAGCACGATGGCGGGGATGTTCACCGTGGCCGCGGCCATCAGCGCCGCCGGCGTGGTCTTGTCGCAGCCGGTGGTCAGCACCACGCCATCCAGCGGATAGCCGTGCAGCACCTCGACCAGCCCCAGATAGGCCAGGTTGCGATCCAGGGCCGCCGTGGGTCGCCGCGCGTTCTCGTGGATGGGGTGCATGGGGAACTCGAAGGGCACGCCCCCCGCGGCACGGATGCCATCCTTGACCCGCTTGACCAGCTCGATGTGGTGGCGATTGCAGGGTGTCAGGTCGGAGCCGGACTGGCAGACACCGATGATCGGCTTGCCGCTGGTCAGCTCGTCGAGGGTGATCCCGTAGTTCATATAGCGCTCGATACACAGCGCCGTGGTGCCGGGATGCTCGAGGTTGTCGAACCACCAGCGTGAGCGAAGCTGGTCGGGTGTGATCTTGCGCGTCTTATCGGTCATGACGACTCCTGTCCAATCGAGGATCCATAAACGACGCTTCGACAAGCATAGTCGTCCAGAAACCGGCCCAATCTATCATCAGTGCGAATGCCGGGGCACCTCGGCACCACGGCAACCGACCAGGAAGTCGAAGTCGCAGCCCTCGTCGGCCTGCAGGACGCGTTCGATATACAGCTGTCGATAGCCGCCGTCGCTGGCGATACGCCGTGACGTCTCGGTGGGGTCGTTCTCTGACAGACGGGCCTGGAGATCGGCGTCGCTGACCTCCAGGTTCAGCCTCCCCGAGGCACAATCGAGTTCGATCCAATCGCCATTGCGTACTGCCGCCAGCGGGCCACCGGCAGCCGCTTCCGGCGCCACGTGCAACACCACGGTACCGTAGGCGGTGCCGCTCATCCGCGCGTCGGAGATCCTGACCATGTCGGTGACGCCCTGCTCGAGCAGCTTGGAGGGCAGGCCCATGTTGCCGACTTCTGCCATGCCGTGATAGCCGCGAGGACCGCAGTTCTTCATGACCAGGATGCTATCGGCGTCGACGTCCAGGGCGGGATCATTGATGCGTGCCTTGTAATCGTCGAAATCCTCGAAGACCACTGCCCGGCCGCGATGGGTCATCAGTTCCGGTGTTGCCGCCGAGGGCTTCAAGACCGCGCCGTTGGGGGCGAGGTTGCCGCGCAGCACACACATGCCCCCATCGGGGACCAATGGAGTGTCCAGCGGGCGAATCACCTCGTCGTTGTAGAGCGGGGCGTCCTGAACATTTTCCCACAGTGTCTGGCCGTTGACGGTCAGGGCGTCCTTGTGCGGCAGCCGGTCGGCCTCGCCCAGCCGGCGCAGCACCGCGGGCAGTCCACCGGCATAGTAGAACTCTTCCATCAGGAAGCGCCCGGAGGGCTGCAGGTCGACGATGGTCGGCGTGCCGCGGCCAACGCGGGTCCAATCTTCCAGGGCGAGGTCGACCCCGATGCGCCCGGCGATCGCCTTCAGATGGATCACCGCATTGGTGGAGCCGCCGATGGCGGCGTTGGTGCGGATGGCGTTCTCGAAGGCCTCTTTGGTCAGCACCTTGGAGAGAGTAAGGTCCTCGTTGACCATCTCGACGATACGGTTACCGGAGAGATGGGCCAGCACGTAACGCCGCGAATCCACGGCCGGAATGGCGGCATTGTGCGGCAGCGAGGTGCCCAGCGACTCGGCCATGCAGGCCATGGTCGAGGCCGTGCCCATGGTGTTGCAGGTGCCCGCCGAACGCGACATCCCAGCCTCGGCGGCCATGAAATCGTGCATGGAGATCTTCCCGGCCTTGACCTGCTCGGAGAGCTGCCAGACAACGGTTCCCGAGCCGATGTCCTTGCCCTGGTGCTTGCCGTTTAACATCGGACCGCCGGTCACCACGATGGTGGGGATGTCGCAGCTTGCCGCGCCCATCAACAGCGCCGGGGTGGTCTTGTCGCAGCCCACCAGCAGCACCACCGCATCCATGGGATTGCCGCGAATCGCCTCCTCGACGTCCATGCTCGCCAGGTTGCGGGTGAACATTGCCGTGGGGCGCAGGTTGGACTCGCCGTTGGAGAACACCGGGAACTCCACCGGATAGCCGCCGGCCTCGAGAACGCCCTGCTTGACGTGGTCGGCGAGTTTGCGGAAGTGGGCGTTGCACGGCGTCAGTTCCGACCAGGTATTACAGATGCCGATGATCGGTTTACCCTGGAACTCGTGATCGGGAATGCCCTGGTTTTTCATCCAGCTGCGGTACATGAAGCCGTTCTTGTCGGCGCTACCGAACCATTCGGCACTGCGCAGGGGGCGAACACGTTGGTCCATGGGTTTCACTCCTTGTTCAGAGGTCGATTCCAACTGCCCGACCCCGATGCCTGTAACGAATTTTTTACGACACTACCCGACCCCAGCCATTTAATCGACCATACCAAAGTATATGTTGAACAATTAAAGAAAATGTTCAACATTGCTCCTGCCCCATATGGGTCATCTACTGTTTGCACTACGACAAGAAGCTTGAGGGAGAGTGACATGCTCAAATCGAAATACGGCCTTCTACTCACCGGCTCGGCTCTGCTGCTGGGCCTGTCTACGGCCCAGGCAGCCGAATACGAATGGAAGTTTCAGGCGTCGGAAACGTCAGGCGAGCCCAGCTTCAAGATCAAGGAAGAGTGGGCGGAAAAGATCACCAAGATGACGGATGGTCGGGTCGAGATCGAGGTCATGCCGATCAACGCCGTGGTCGGGCCTACCGAGACCCTGAGCGCAGTTACTGCCGGCATCCTCCAGGGTCACATGACCGACCCCAGCTACTTCTCCGGTCAGGATCCCGCCTTCGGCATGCTCGGCAACCTCGTCGGTGCCTGGCAGAATCCCTATGACTTCCTGGAATACATGAAGTACGGGGGCGGTGAAGAGCTCTACAACGAGCTGGTCGAGCCCTACGGCGCTCACCTGATCGCCGCGGCGACCTTCCCTCTGGAATCGGTCCCCTCCACCGTACCGATCAAGACGCTCGAGGATTTCGAAGGGCTGAAGATCCGTGCCCCCCAAGGCATGGTCTACAACATCTTCGAACGCATCGGCGCCACCCCGGTCAACCTGCCCGGCTCCGAGGTCTATACCGGCCTGGAGAAGGGCGTGATCGATGCCGCCGACTCCACGGTGCTCTCCAACAACGACGCCATGGGCCTGCACGCCTTCGCTCCCTACCCCCTGTATCCCGGTTTTCACTCCATGCCGATGATCGCCGTATCGATCAACAAGGATATCTGGGACGGCCTACCCGAGGAGTTACAAATCACCCTCAACACCGCCTTCGACGGCATGGCCTATGACCTGATCGCACGCCTAAAGCAGCAGGACATCGAGACGCTGCAGAAGCTTCAGGAAGACCCTGACGTCCATCCCTTCGACCTCCCCGCCGAGGAACGCAATAAGTTCCGTACAGCGGCAGAGCAGGAATGGAAAGAATGGGCCAGCGAGAACGAAATGACCCAGAAGATCTATGACTCAGCGACTGCCTTCCTGCGTTCACGCAACCTTCTCTGATGCGGCTTCATTAACCTAACCGGCGCATCGCTCGGGGCAATCTCCTCGGGCGATGCGCGTAGAGGCGCGTTATGTCTCAAAAAACGCCTGACAATCAAGATCTCTCTCCTGACACCCAAGACCTTTCCGACATCCTCGAAACAGTCGAAGAGGTATCCCCCGAACGCAACGCCTTCGACCGAGTGATCGCACGCGGCGGCCGCGTCGTCTCCTGGCTGGTGCTGGTGGCAATGGGCATCAGCGTGGTCGAGGTATTCATGCGCTACGGTTTCAACAATCCCACCTCCTGGGTACACGAGACCACGGTATTCCTGATCGCCGTGATCTTCGCCCTTGGTGGCCCAGCGGCGATGGCACGCAACAGTCATATTCGTGTCAAGGTGCTATATGACAGCGCCGGACCGCAGCTGAAGTGCTGGATGGACCGCTTCAACGACTTACTGACCCTGGGCTTCTGCCTGGCCATGAGCTATGCCGCCTTCCATATGTTCTGGGGCGCGTCTCACAATCCACTTGGCGAATGGTCGCTGGAACGTTCGGGGACGTCCTGGAATCCTCCCTTTCCCGCCATGGTCAAGGGCACGATCTTCTTCGCTCTGACGTTGATGACGCTTCAGGCACTGCTGCACCTGATCGAGTCGATCAGGGCCAGGCCCGATCATGCTGGCGAGGAGATGCGCTGATGGATATCGGAACAGCGACGATCTTGATGGTCGGCGCGATCTTTGCCCTGCTGGTGACCGGCCTGCCGCTGGCCTTCATCACCGGCCTGGTCGCCATGGCGTTTACCTTTGGCTGGTTCGGCGAGGCGGCGCTGCCGCTGGTCACCAGCCGTGTCTATGGGTTCATCACCGAGTATTCGCTGGTGGCCGTCCCCATGTTCGTGCTGATGGCCTCCCTGCTCGACCGCTCAGGCATCGCCAAGGACCTGTTCAATGCCATGCGCGTCTTTGCTGGACGTTTGCCTGGTGGCGTGGCGGTCCAGACCATCGTGGTGGCCTTCTTCCTTGCCGCACTCTCGGGCATCATCGGCGGCGAGATCGTGCTGCTGGGTATTCTGGCGTTGCCGCAGATGTTGCGCCTGGGCTACGACAAGCGACTTTCCATCGGCGTGGTGTGTGCCGGCGGGGCACTCGGCACCATGATGCCGCCATCGATCGTGCTTATCATCTACGGCCTGATCGCCAGCGTATCGATCGCCGAGTTGTTCACCGCCGCCATCACCCCGGCGGTGATCCTCATGGGGTCGTATATCGCCTACGTGCTGGTGCGCTGCCTGAAGAATCCCGGCCTGGGCCCACCGCTGGACGAATCCACCCAGGATAACCCCTTCGCCAGCAAGCTCGATGCCGTCAAGGCCATCGCGCTGCCGGGGATGATCGCTTTTCTGGTGCTGGGCACCATCTACGGCGGGATCGCCTCGGTAACCGAGGCCGCCGCCATGGGGGTTTTCGGGGTACTGCTGGCCATCGCCGTGCGCGGCGAGTTCAACACGGGCATGCTGCACCACAGCCTGGGCCAGACGATGAACACCTGCGGCATGATCATCTGGATCGGCATCGGCGCGGCGGCGCTGGTGGGGGTCTACAATCTGATGGGCGGCAATCGCTTCGTGTCGGGCATGATCCTGGGGCTCGAGGTAGCGCCGATCGTGATCATCATGGTGATGATGGCGATCATGCTGATACTGGGGCTCTTCCTCGACTGGATCGGTATCGCCATGCTGGCCCTGCCGATCTTCCTGCCTATCGTCATTCAGCTGGGCTTCGATCCCATCTGGTTCGGCATCCTCTTCGCCGTAAACATGCAGGTATCGTTCCTCTCACCCCCCTTCGGGCCCGCCGCCTTCTATCTCAAGAGCGTGGCACCGCCGGATATCAGCCTGCAAGACATCTATCTCTCGGTACTGCCCTTCATGGCCATCCAGCTGTGTGTCCTTGCTGCCCTCCTGATGTGGCCGCAACTGGCCATCTGGCCACTATGATGACCGCCACCTTTCGCTCCATGAGGAAACCGTCATGCGACTGATTCAATGTGACCATCAGGGCCAGGTTCGCGCCGCCCTGGTGGAAAGCGAGCAGCAGGTCAGACTGCTCGATGCCGATACCTACACCCTCGCCCTCCGCGCGATCCGCGCCGGCAAGTCACTCAGCGAGATCATCGAGGCGGCATTGACCGACGTGCGGCTCGACTACCAGCCGCTGATCGACGAGAAGCAACTGCTGCCACCGCTGACGCATCCCGATCCGGCCCACTGCCTGGTCACCGGCACCGGCCTGACCCATCTGGGCAGTGCCGATACCCGATCGGCCATGCACGCCAAGGCCCAGGCCGACGATGCCGAATTGACCGACTCCATGCGAATGTTCAAGCTGGGGGTCGAGAACGGCAAGCCCGCCGCCGGCGAGACGGGTGCCCAACCAGAATGGTTCTACAAGGGCGACGGCGGCTGCGTGGTAGCCCCGGAAGCCGAGATCCCGGTACCCGGCTTCGCCGAGGATGCCGGCGAGGAACCAGAACTCGCCGGACTCTACGTGATCGGCGACGACGGCACTCCCTGGCGAGTTGGCTTCGCCATCGGCAACGAGTTCTCGGACCATGTCACCGAGCGCTTCAACTATCTTTGGCTGGCCCACTCCAAGCTGCGTGCCTGCAGCTTCGGACCGGAGCTTCTGGTAGGCGAACTGCCCGCCCACCTGGAGGGCATCAGCCGCATCGTCCGTGATGGTGAGACCCTCTGGGAGAAGCCGTTCCTTACCGGTGAGGCCAACATGGCCCACAGCCTGGCCAACCTAGAGCACCACCACTTCAAGTACGCCAACTTCCGGCGGCCGGAGGACGTTCACGTGCACTTCTTCGGCACGGCGACGCTGAGCTTCGCCGATGGCATCCGGACCCGCGAAGGCGACCGCTTCGAGATCGGCCTTGCCGACTTTGGAAGGCCGCTGCGCAATGCATTGCGCTTTGAAGCGGTGACCTCGGCCACCGTCGACATTCCCTCACTCTGATCCCATACCAGGAGAGCATCATGGCACTGGAAGGCAAGCTACTGATCGGCCAGAAGGCCGTCAGCGGAAACGCGAATCCCATCAACGCCATCAATCCCGCCACCGGCGAGACCCTGGAACCCACCTATATCGGCGGGGGCAAGGAGGAGGTCACCCAGGCCTGCGAACTGGCCGAGGCGGCCTTCGACGCTTACCGCGAGACCTCGCTCGAGGCGCGGGCGACCTTCCTCGAGACCATCGCCAGCGAGATCGAGGCGATCGGCGATCCCCTCATCGAGCGCGCCATG
>JAGXGN010000122.1 GCA_024636705.1 Halomonas sp. | reverse complement strand
GTCCTGGGCTTTGTCCTGGAAAAATATCGCTATCCGCTCAGCCCCATGGTGCTCGGTTTTATTCTGGGGCCCATTCTGGAAACCAATTTGCGCCGGGCCCTGATGCTCACCGACGGCCAGGTGCTACCCATGGTGACCCAGCCGGTAGCCGCCGGATTTCTGGTGGTTGCTTTGGCCATTTTGATTATTTCGCTCATCCCACACATTCGTCGCAAACAGGTGCCAACATGAAACTGACTGGACAAGCCTTTATCGGTGCAACCCGGGTGACTGGACAGGGCGTCGCCCTGCAGGCGCTCGATCCATCAACCGACCAAATGCTCGAACCCCTCTACTCGAGCGCTCAGTTGCAGGACGTCGACCATGCCTGCGAACTGGCCCAGCGGTTGGACCAGGAATCCGACAAGTCGCAGAGCACCTGGCGAGGGAATCGATCGAGCTTTCGGATGGGGCTTGAGATGGCCGATATTCTCGGTGAACTCCGGCTCGATCAGGCTACCCTGGTCGCCGCAGTGCTATACCGGGCCGTGCGTGAAGGCTTGGTCGACCTCGAGGCGGTGGGCAAGCGCTTCGGTGAGGAAGTCGCCCGCCTGATCGGTGGCGTGCTGCAGATGGCGGCGATTAGTGCGTCACAGGTACCCAGTCATGGCATGAACCAGCATGACCAGCAGGACAACCTGCGCAAGATGCTGGTCACCCTGATCGATGACGTCCGAGTGGCTCTGATCAAGATCGCCGAACGCACCTGTGCCCTGCGCCAGGTCAAGGATGCGCCTCTCGAGAAACGCCAGCGCGTCGCTCGGGAAGTCTTCGATATCTATGCGCCCCTGGCCCAACGCCTGGGTATCGGTCAACTGAAGTGGGAGCTCGAGGATCTCTCCTTCCGTTACCTCCATGAGGACGACTACAAGACGATCGCCGCGCAACTGGCCGAGAAGCGAGTCGATCGCGACCGGTATATCCACGCGGTGGTGGAGACGCTCAAGGGCCTGCTCCGGTGCCAGGGAATCTCCCGCTTCGACGTCGATGGCCGGGCCAAGCATATCTATTCGATCTGGCGGAAGATGCGGCGCAAGCACATCGATTTTTCCCAGGTCCATGACGTGCGGGCGGTACGCATTCTGGTGCCCGAGGTGTCGGATTGCTATACCGTCCTGGGCCTGGTGCATTCGCGTTGGCATCACGTGCCCAACGAATTCGACGACTACATCGCCAATCCCAAGAAGAATGGCTACCAGTCACTGCATACGGCGGTACTCGGCCCCGAGAACAAGGTGCTGGAGATCCAGATCCGTACCTTCGCCATGCACGAGGAGGCCGAGCTGGGAGTCTGTGCCCACTGGCGCTACAAGGGACACGATACCCGGGGCCGAAGCTCCAGCTACGAGGACAAGATCGCCTGGTTGCGCCAGGTCCTGGAGTGGCAGGACGAAATGGGTGATATCGGTGACATC
Source organism: Halomonas sp. (assembly GCA_024636705.1). Taxonomy (GTDB): domain Bacteria; phylum Pseudomonadota; class Gammaproteobacteria; order Pseudomonadales; family Halomonadaceae; genus Halomonas. Next base: position 11,761 of record JAGXGN010000122.1, on the reverse strand, counting down.
CGCGAGGGCCTAACCAGTGACGTGGCGCCGGATCGTATCTATGTCTTCACGCCGGATGGCCATGTCATCGACCTGCCCCATATCGCCACCCCCATCGACTTCGCCTACCGGGTGCACACCGAGGTTGGGCACCGCTGCCGCGGCGCCAAGGTCAACGGCCGCATCGTGCCGCTGACCTTCAAGCTCAAGACCGGCCAGCAGGTCGAGATCCTGACGGCCAGCAAGGGCGGGCCGAGTCGCGACTGGCTCAATCCGAGCCTCGGCTATGTGCGGACGTCCCGGGCCCGCGCCAAGATCCAGGCCTGGTTCAAGTACCAGGCCCGGGATCAGAACCTCGACGAGGGTCGTACCCTCTTCGAGCGCGAGATGAAACGCCTGGACGTCGATGGCATGGATCTCGAGGCCCTGGCGCACAAGGTCAACTACACCAGTGTCGATGACATGTATGCGGCACTCGGGGCCGGCGACCTGCGCATCGGCCAGGTCCTGCACCAGGCCCAGCATCTTTTCGGTGAGCATGACGACCAGGAAAGACTCGATCGCCTGCTGGCCAAGCCTCGCAAGGACGGAAGCCAAGGGAGCGGCAGCGACATCACCGTGCTGGGGGTGGGCAACCTCAAGACCAGCATGGCCAACTGTTGCCATCCCGTCCCGGGAGACGCCATCGTGGGGTTCATCACCCAGGGGCGCGGTGTCACCGTTCATCGCCAGGATTGCCCGAATATCCTGCAGCTGCGCATGGACGAACCCCAGCGCATCATCGAGGTGGAGTGGGGGGAGAAGGCGCGGACCCAGTATCCCGTGGACATCGAGATCCAGGCCTGGGATCGCTCCGGCCTCCTGCGTGACGTCACCGGGGTGCTGAGCAGCGACAAGGTCAATGTGTTGTCGGTCAATACGCTGACCGATACCGAGGATGGCATCGCCCGGATGAGGATCACCCTGGAGGTGGATGGCCTGGAGACCCTGGGCCGCCTCTTCTCGCGTATCCAGCAGTTGTCCAATGTCATCGAGGTCAGGCGGCTGCGGGGGAGTGGACAACCCGCCAAGCCCGCCAGACGCAAGGGGAAGAAGACATGAGTGAACCTCGCTATGGCCTGGAGGACCTGCTCGAATTGATGGCGGTGCTGCGCGATCCTCGCCAGGGCTGTCCCTGGGACGTGAAGCAGGACTGGGATTCCATCGTGCCGCATACCCTGGAGGAAGCCTATGAGGTGGCCGATGCCATCGAGCGTCGCGCCTTCGACGAACTCCCTGGCGAGCTCGGCGATCTGCTGTTCCAGGTGGTCTACTATGCCCAGTTCGCCGCCGAGGAGGAGCGCTTCGATTTCCACGATGTCGTCCAGGTGCTGACGGCCAAGATGGTCCAGCGCCATCCCCATGTGTTTCCCGACGGGACCCTGGCCTCCCGTCGAGAAAACCTCTCCGCCGTCGAGGTGGAGACCCGCCAGGTCCCCAGTCAAAAAAGCATAGAGAGCCGCTGGGAATCGCTCAAGGCGGCGGAACGTGCCGAACGCGCCGTCTACCACGACCGGCAGCATTCGGTGCTCGACGACGTACCGCGCACGCTGCCGGCCCTGTCGCGGGCGGCCAAGCTCTCCAAGCGCGCCGCGCGGGCAGGGTTCGACTGGCCAGACGTCCGCGGCGTGCTGGCCAAGATCCGCGAGGAAGTCGCCGAGGTAGAGGAGGCCCTGGAGGCCGATGACCGGGCACACGCCATCGAGGAAGTCGGTGACCTGCTGTTTGCGGTGACCAACCTCGCCCGGACGCTGAGGGCCGATCCGGAGCAGTGCCTGCGTGCCACCAATGCCAAGTTCGAGCGACGTTTTCGCGCGATGGAGGCTGCCGCCCCCTTATCGTCATCCTTCCTCCAAAGAGGCCGTCAGCCATGAGTCAGGACCTTCACGAATCCCTTAGAGATAATGTCCGCATCCTGGGCGATAGCCTGGGGCGCACCATCGCCGATGACCTGGGCAGCCACTTCGTCGACCGGATCGAGACGATCCGTGCCCTCGCCAAGCGGGGGCGACAGGGTGACCAGCAAAGCCGCCGGGAACTGATCGATTACCTGCGCCGCCTGCCCGAGCGTGACCTCTTGCCGGTGACTCGCGCCTTCAACCAGTTCCTCAACCTGGCCAATATCGCCGAACAGCACTACCGGGCCAGGTTCCGTCGGGTGGAAGACTACAAGCCCGGCTCACAGCCGGTACTCTCCGAACTGCTCGAGCGTGCCCGTTCGACCGGACATTCCCCACGCCAGCTGGTAGAGACCCTGGCCGGAATGCGCGTGGAACTGGTGCTGACGGCCCATCCTACCGAGGTCATCCGTCGCACGCTGATCCAGAAATACGACGCCATCGACGACTGCCTGAGCATCATCGAATCTTCACTGGATTACCCCGAACGCGATATCCGTGCCAAGGGCAGGCTGGAGGAGTTGATCAGCCAGGCCTGGCATACCGACGAGATCCGCCATGAGCGGCCCACGCCGGTGGACGAGGCCAAGTGGGGCTTTGCAGTCATCGAGAATTCCCTGTGGCAGGCGGTGCCCGATTTTCATCGCGACCTCGACAACCTGCTCCTCGATATCGCCGGTGAACACCTGCCCCTGGATGCTGCCCCGATCCGCTTCGCCTCCTGGATGGGCGGCGACCGGGACGGCAATCCCAATGTCACCGCCCGGGTGACCCGCGAGGTGCTGCTGCTGGGCCGCTGGATGGCGGCGGATCTCTACCTTCGGGATCTCGAGAAACTCAAGGCCGAGCTGTCGATGTGGAAGGCCAACAGCGCCCTCAGGGCAGACGTCGGCAACGTCGCCGAGCCCTATCGGGAATTGCTCAAGCGACTGGCGGCACGCGTCGAGCATACCCGTGACTGGGCCAAGGCAGAGCTCGAGGGGCAGCGCCTGGAGGAGGGGGCGATCATCGAGAGTCGCGACCAGCTCTATGCGCCCCTGCTGAGCTGTTACCGTTCCCTGTGTGATGTGGGGCTCGATACCATCGCCAACGGGACTCTGCTCGATACCCTGAGGCGAATAGCGGTGTTCGGGGTCACGCTGACCAAGCTCGATGTTCGCCAGGAGGCCGGCCGTCATGCCCAGGTCATGGAGGAACTGACCGACTACCTCTCACTGGGGCACTACCGTGACTGGGAAGAGACGCAGCGCCAGACGTTCCTGCTGGAAGAGCTGCAGTCCAATCGGCCCCTGATTCCCCGGCGTTGGGACTGCTCCACCGAGTCTCGGGAGGTCATCGACACCTTCCGGGTCATCGCCGGGGAGCAGACCGAGGCCCTGGGGACCTATATCATCTCCATGGCCGCGCAGCCCTCTGATGTGCTCACCGTGGCCCTGTTGATGAAGGAGGTCGGAGGCCGCGTGAGCCTTCCCATCGCGCCTCTCTTCGAGACCCTCGATGATCTCAATCGTGCCGGTCATGTCATCGATCAACTGCTGGGCTTGCCCGGTTACCGGGCCCTGGTCGATGACCGTCAGGAGGTGATGATCGGTTATTCCGACTCGGCGAAGGATGCCGGGCAGTTGGCCGCCGCCTGGGCCCAGTACCGTGCCCAGGAATGCCTGGTGGAGGTGTGCCGTTCCCATGGTGTGGACCTGACCCTCTTCCACGGCCGTGGTGGCACCGTGGGTCGCGGAGGCGGTCCCGCTCATGCGGCCATCCTCTCCCAGCCGCCCGGCTCGGTGAACGGCAGCCTGCGCGTGACCGAGCAGGGCGAGATGATCCGTTTCAAGTTCGGCCAGCCTGATATCGCCCTGCGCTCCATGGAAATCTACACCTGCGCGGTACTCGAGGCGTCCCTCTTGCCTCCGCCGGCGCCTCAGCCGGAATGGCGTGACGAGATGGACCACCTGGCCGAGGTGGCCCATGCCGCTTATGTGGGGGTCGTGCGAGAGGATCCGGACTTCGTGCCCTATTTCCGTGCGGTCACACCGGAAGGCGCCCTGGGTCGACTGCCGCTCGGCTCCCGGCCCACCAAACGCCGTCAGGATGGCGGTGTCGAGACCCTGCGGGCGATTCCCTGGATCTTCGCCTGGACCCAGATTCGCCTGATGTTGCCCGCCTGGCTGGGGAGTGGCGAAGCCTTTTCCCGGCGGCTGGAGCAGGAAGGGGGCCTGGAGATCCTGCAGGAAATGCGCGATCAGTGGCCCTTCTTCGGGACCTACCTGGATATGCTCGAGATGCTGCTGGCCAAGGCCGATGTGGGAATCGCGGCCTACTATGAGCATCGCCTCGTGGATGAGCCCTCCCTCAAGGCGCTCGGGGAAAGGCTGCGTGGTCGCTTCGGCACCCTGCACGAGTCGCTGTTGCAGGTCCTCGACCAGCAGGCATTGCTCGAGAAGACCCCGCTCATCCGTCAGGCCATCGAGGTCCGCAATCCCTACATCGACCCACTGCATGGATTGCAGGCAGAATTGCTCCAGCGCAACCGGGATGCCGACGGGGCCATCAGTGCCGACCTGTCACGGGCGCTGATGGTGACCATGGCGGGGATCGCGGCAGGGCTTCGCAATACCGGCTAAGTGTTTGTACGACTAAAGTTTTATGAAAGGTGCACGGCTAATCAAGATGTTGACCGTACGTGAAAAATGCCAATGCCGCCGTTATGGAAATTTATCCCGGATTGGTTTTTAATGACCGGGTAACTTGATACGCTCAAGGTGATCCGATCGGCACAAGCGGTTCGGGTCGATACCATCGAACGATAACGAATCAGCTCGTAATGGGAGACTATAAAAATGTCCAACACCACAGACGCCAGCGTCGACAAGAACGCTACCGTGGATGCCAATGACGCCACCAGCATTGATACGCAGCAGAATTCTCGCCGCAAGTTCCTGAAGGGCGGTCTCCTGGCCGCTGGCGGTGTGGCAGCGAGTTCCTTCGTTGCTCCATCCGTCATGGCGCAAGACCCGATCGTCATCAAGATGCAGACCGCCTGGCCGTCCGGTGACATCTGGATGGAATTCGCCCAAGAATATGTCAACCGTGTTCACGAGATGTCCGGTGGACGCCTGCAGATCGACCTGCTACCCGCGGGTGCCGTGGTCGGTGCCTTCCAGCTGCTGGACGCCGTCAACGATGGCATCCTCGATGCGGCTCACGACGTGCCGGTCTACTGGTACGGCAAGCACAAGGCGGCCTCGCTGTTCGGTACTGGCCCGGTCTGGGGCGGTGACGCCACCAACATGCTGTCGTGGTTCTACCAGGGCGGCGGCCAGGATTTCTATCGTGAGCTGACCCAGGACATCCTGGGTCTGGATGTCGTCGGCTTCTTCGGCTTCCCGATGCCGGCCCAGCCGTTCGGCTGGTTCAATAGTGCTGACGTCACCACCCTCAAAGATATCGATGGCCTGAAGTATCGCACCGTTGGCCTGGCCGCCGACCTCATGCAGGAGATGGGCATGGCTGTCGCCCAGTTGCCGGGTGGCGAGATCGTGCCGGCCATGGAGCGTGGCGTCATCGATGCCTTCGAGTTCAACAACCCGTCTTCCGACATGCGCTTCGGTGCCCAGGACGTGGCCAAGAACTACTACCTGTCCTCCTACCACCAAGCCAGTGAATCCTTCGAGTTCATGTTCAACAAGGACTTCCTCGAGGGCCTGCCCGAAGACCTCCAGGCCATCCTGAAGTACGCCGTTGAAGCGGCCTCCACGTCCAACACCGCGGCGGCACTCGACAACTATTCCAGGGACCTCCAGGTTCTCCAGGAGGAGCATGGTGTCAATGTGCAGCGTACCTCCACCGAGATCCTTAGCGCTCAGCTCGAGGCCTGGGATACGCTGATCGTCGGTCTGGAAGAAGACGAATTCATAAGCCGTGTTATGCAGAGCCAGCGCGAGTGGGCAGAGCGTGTGGCCTACTACGAGATCATGAACAAGCCGGATCTCACGCTGGCCTACGAGCACTTCTTCCCGGGCAAACTGAAGCTCTGACCTTCGGCTTCACGCAGGTTAACGGTCCCCGGCCATCGCGCCGGGGATATTTGTGGTGAACCCGGTCCCGGCTAGGGACCGATACTGTCCACTGACTCCGATGCGATGGCCAGGTGGTCCTGGCATCGGCCGTTTCTCAAGGTGTTACCAGCGATGATTAACGTCGTCAATTTTATAGATCGCTTCACCGCGTGGTTCGGCAGGGCCTTTGCCTGGCTGATCCTGCTGATGGCGTTCGGCATGGGGTACGAGGTGGTGTCGCGTTACTTCTTCGCTGCGCCCACGGCCTGGGCCTATGACATGTCCTACATTCTCTATGGGTCGCTGTTCATGATGGGGGGTGCCTACACCCTTGCCCGTAATGCCCATGTGCGTGGCGACTTCCTCTATCGTCTCTGGAAGCCTCGTACCCAGGGCATGGTGGAGCTGGTGCTCTATTTCATCTTCTTCTTTCCCGGCATCCTGGCCTTGATAATTTCCGGGTTCAAGTATGCCGCTCGTTCCATCGGCTACATGGAGGTCAGCGTCTTCTCGCCGGCCGGTATTCCGGTCTTCCAGTTCAAGGCGATCATCGTGGCGGCCGGCATCCTGCTGTTCATCCAGGGGATCGCTCAGGTCTGTCGGTGCCTCATCTGCATCCGCGAGAATGAATGGCCACCGAGCATCACTGATGTCGAAGAACTCGAGGACAAGCTCATCAAGGAGGCCGCCGCCCAAAGAAATTCCGAAAACGCTGACAATATCGCCAAGGGGAGGGATGACGCATGACCGACGCTGCCATTGCTATTGCGATGCTGGGGATCTTCATCCTCGTCATCTTCCTTGGCTTTCCTATCGCCTTCACCCTGATGGCCCTGGGGATTGGCTTCGGCTACTACGCCTACTTCGATCCCAGCCGGATGTGGCGAGACTACGACCGTGCCATTGAGGCCGGGGTACAGGGCATGGATCTGTGGTCATCCTGGATCGGAGGCTTGTTCAACAACCGGATCTTCGATCTCTTCGTCAACCAGACCTATTCGGTCATGTCCAACGAGGTATTGACCGCCGTTCCTCTCTTCCTCTTCATGGGCTATATCGTCGAGCGCTCCAACATCGTCGAACGCCTCTTCTCGACCCTCTACATTGCCGCGCGGCGGATACCGGGCTCGATGGCCGTCGCCGCATTGATCACCTGTACCCTCTTCGCGACTGCTACCGGTATCGTCGGTGCCGTGGTGACGCTGATGGGACTGCTGGCCTTTCCGGCCATGCTCAACGCCCGCTACAACACCAGCTTCGCCTCCGGCGTCATCTGTGCCGGCGGTACCCTAGGGATCCTGATACCGCCCTCGATCATGTTGATCGTCTATGCAGCGGCCTCAGGCACCTCCATCGTGCGTCTCTATGCCGGGGCACTGTTGCCGGGCTTGCTGCTCGCCGGTCTCTATGTGACCTATATCATCGGCCGTTCCATGCTTCAGCCCTCCATCGCGCCCAAGCCGACGAAGGAAGATATCGGTGATGTCTCCACGCCGAGGTTGATCCTGATGATCGCCACCTCTTTCCTGCCGCTGGCGGTGCTGATCATGGCGGTACTGGGGTCCATTCTCTTCGGCCTGGCAACACCGACCGAGGCGGCATCGGCAGGCGCCCTGGGTGGCCTGGCGCTGGCCGCGGTGTATCGGGCGCTGACCTGGGAAAGACTGCGTGAATCGGTCTATCTGACCATGAAGGCCACTGCCATGGTCTGCTGGCTGTTTGTCGGCTCCTGGACCTTCGCATCGGTCTTCTCCTACCTGGGTGGGGAACACCTGATCACCGAGTTCGTCACCGGCCTGGACATGTCCCCGCTGACCTTCCTGCTGATGGCGCAGCTGATCATCTTCCTGCTCGGCTGGCCCCTGGAGTGGTCGGAGATCATCATCATCTTCGTGCCGATCTTCCTGCCCTTGCTGCCGATGTTCGGCATCGATCCGCTGTTCTTCGGTATCCTGGTGGCCCTCAACCTGCAGACGTCCTTCCTGACCCCCCCGATGGCGATGTCGGCGTATTATCTGAAGGGCATAGCACCACCGCATGTGCAGCTGACGGATATCTTCAAGGGCTGCCTGCCATACCTGGCCATGGTGATACTCGCGATGGCCCTTCTCTATAACTTCCCCGGAATCGTATTCTGGCTACCGGATCTTGTTTATGGGTAAGCGTATCGAAGCCGTAGATCCCTTGTTGCTGACGGCGCGTGATGCGGCATGGCGCATTGCCGACGGAGTGATGACCTCCAGCGACTATGTCGCCTCCTGCCTCGATCGAATCGCCGAGGAAGAGGAGCGGGTTCAGGCCTGGGAGTTCATCGACCGCGACAAGGCCATGCGCCAGGCGGAGAATTGCGACCGCCGCCGCCGGCTGGGATTGCCATTGCCGCCTTTGCATGGGGTGCCCGTGGCGATCAAGGACATCATCGATGTTGAGGGCATGCCGACCGGGAATGGTACGGCGCTGGATGGGGGGCGAAATGCCCAGGAAGACGCCACGGTGGTCCGGCGGTTGCGGGATGCCGGCGCGGTGATACTGGGCAAGACGGTCACCAGTGAGTTTGCCTACTACCAGCCGGGCAAGACGCACAACCCCCATGATCCGAGCCGGACCCCAGGGGGCTCCTCGAGTGGCTCGGCCGCCGCCGTGGCATCGGCCATGGTTCCACTGGCCATTGGCACCCAGACCAATGGCTCGGTGATTCGTCCGGCCTCCTTCTGTGGTGTCGTCGGCTACAAGCCGTCCTTTGGTGCCATCCCAAGGACGGGGATTCTCAGGCTGGCGCCGAGTCTCGATCAGGTGGGCATCTTCGCCCGCTCGATCGAGGATGCGGCACTCGTCGAGTGCTTGATGGGACCGGATGACGTGGATCCGGATATCACCCAGAACCCCGGCCCCCTATCCGCCACGGCGGCATCGGAGTCCCCGGTGACTCCGGATCTCGCCTTCGCCAGGACGCCTTTCTGGGACCGTGCGGATGGCGAGACGCAGCTGGCCTTCGGAGAACTCCAGGAGGCACTGGGCTCGCAACTCGAGGCGATCGAATTGCCCGAGATCTTCGCCCGCGGGGCGGGGTGGCTCGAAGCGATCATGGCGGCCGAGATGGCGCGTAATCTCGGTCATTACGTTGATCGAGCACCGGACCAGGTCAGTGATCGCTTCCGTCAGTTGATCGAGGATGGACGGGCCATGAAGGCGGTGGATTACCAGGGCGCTCGGGACATGCGCCAGGTGTTGCGAGATGCCCTCAAGCTGGTCTTCCAACGCTTCGATGCCATCGTCACCCTATCGGCGCCGGGTGAGGCACCGCAGAGCCTGGATACCACGGGCGATCCGATTTTCTGCAGCCTCTGGACCTTCTGTGGTCTGCCGGCTATCAGCCTGCCGTTGTTGACCGGACCCAATGGCATGCCGGTGGGGGTACAACTGGTAGGCGCCGCTGGTCAGGATGCTCGCTTGCTGAGAACGGCTCGCTGGTTGGCGCGTACACTTTCCGAGGAGGGAGAACCATGAGTGAAAAGATTCTTGCCCTGTTGGCTCTTACCGGCCTGATCGTGTTCCTGCTGCCCCTGGTGATCCTGGTGCCGCATGTGGACCTGATCCTGTTCGTGACGGCCTGCGTCCTCCTGGCGGTATATGATTTCTGGACGGAACTGGTGACCAAGAACAGGGCCTGAGCGCCAGGATCGCATCGCCACGCGCGCAAGGCTACTGCCTCTTAGAGCCACTGCATGACTCGCACGCCAATCTCCCGTCGACTCTCGGGGGGTTGGCGTTTTTGGTTTAGAAGGCAGGGTTTAGAAAGAATAATGTATCGAGGCGGTCACCAGATTCAGATGCGCCATGCTGGGGGCATCGATTTTCTCGAATTCGATGCGACTGACCAGGCGATCAAACTGCATCCGGGCACCGAAGCCATGAATCCGGGAGGTTCCCTGGGTGTTCATGGTCAGGAAATCCGTGCGGCTGGCGGGGTCACCCTCCCAGCCGGCGACGCCGGACTTGGCGAAGAGGCCCAGTCGGCCGAGGCGGACACCGGCAACCAGACTGCCACCCAGGCTGGTGGTATTGAGGATCATCGATTCTTCCCCCTGTCGCATGGGGACCTCGTCGCTCTCGCGGTAGGAGAGCTCGGCGCCCAGGTCCAGTCGCGGCAGGGTGATGGGAGAAAATCCCGCGATCAACCGGAACCCCGAGGTGTAGCCGTCGGCGCTGCGGATGTCACGGCCCTCGACGACCATGCCGTTGTCGAGGTGCATCAGATCGCCCGCCTGACGGGCATAGGAGGGGACCTGCTCATCGGCAAGCGATGGGGCGCTGGCGATCAACGCGGCGACGGCGATGGATGAGATGAGTTTCATGGGCCCTGTTCCTCGAGCCGGCAGCTATCCTTGCGGCCTGCTCCTGAAATCGATCTTTCTAACCCTAGCAACACAATCCAGTATTCGCCAGGCAATCATCGCGTCGCGTTTCCCCTCAGTCCGACCTTGGCCGGCGTCGACCGGCGTTTCGCACGCCTGACTTGCCTGCCTTCTTACCATTTCGGTTTTTGCCACTTGGGCGGGAAGAACGTGCTGTCGGGGCGTCTTCCCCCCGGGCCTCGTCCAGGGAACGACGCAGGCGGGCGGTATCGGCGGCATCGAGCAACTGGTGCAGATCCTGCACCAGGTCACCCAGGAAGGGGGCCGGGTCCTCGTCATGCTCGGCGATAGCCGCGAGACGCTGTTCCCAGAGGGCGGTGCGTTCGGGCCGGCTTGCCGCATCCGGCAGGGAGGCGATCAACGCGCTGCCCAGTCGCGTTGATCGCAGGGCCTTGCCCTTCCTGACCATATAGTGGCGCTCCACCAGGGTCTCGATGATTCCCGCCCGTGTGGCTTCGGTGCCCAGGCCGTCATGCTCCCGCAGGGTACGGCGGACTCGGGGATCCTCGACGTAGCGGGCGATGTTCATCATGGCCTTGATCAGGCTCGCGTCGGTGAAGGGTTCCGGTGGTCGGGTCTCCCGGTCGTCGATGCCCACTTCTTCTACCCGGCTGCTTTCGCCCTTGGTGAGTGGCGGTAGCGGTGGTGCTTCATCGCGGGTGGTGAAGAGTGGTTTCCAGCCGGCGACCAGCACGCTTTGGCCACTGGCACGGAAGCATTCACCGATGATGGTGAATTCCGCCTTCACCTCGCGGGTCTCCAGCGGTGGGTAGAACTGGGCCAGCACATTGCGGACGATGAGTCTGAAGACCTCCGTCTCGGCCTTGTCCAGCCGAGCGGTTCCGGGGGGCTTGCCGGTCGGCGCCAGCGCATGGTGAGCCCCGATCCGCTTGTCGTTCCAGGCCTTGGAGCGCAGCGAGAAATCCGCTCCCTGGCACCATTTCTCCAGCGTTGGATCATCACGGCAGGCCCCGCGGAGCGTGCTGGCCGCCGATGCCAGATGCTCCTCGGGGAGGTAGCGGCAATCCGAGCGGGGATAGGTGATCAACTTGTGCCGCTCGTAGAGTCGCTGGCAGACATCCAGCACCTTCTTGGCGGAATAGCCAAAACGCCGGGAGGCATCGACCTGAAGCGCCGATAGCGAATAGGGCAGGGGAGCGGCCTGGCGCCTGTCGCGACTCTCCAGGCCGGTGAGCCGTCCGCTCGCGCCGGCCAGCCGTTCGGCCAGTTCGGCGGCGGGTTGGCGCTCCAGCAGTCGTCCCTGGTCGTCGAGTCGGCGATCTTCCCCGGGAACCCACCAGGCGCGCAGTCGGCCATTGGCCACGGCAAGATCCACCCAGAGGACGAAGAAGGGGCGGGGCTGGAAGTCCCGTAT
>JAGXGN010000121.1 GCA_024636705.1 Halomonas sp. | reverse complement strand
AGATGTGTATAAGAGACAGGGGTATCTCCGGTGATCGTATGCGTACCACGGGTTACGGCGAGGAGCGTCCGGTCGCGACCAACGAGACCGATCAGGGTCGTGCGATGAACCGTCGCGTGGTAATCAACGGCCAGTAACAGGGTCGTGCAGTTACCGGCCTCAGGCCGGTTCACGGGGGCGCCTTCGGGTGCCCCCGTTCCTTTGGTGCCCGTCGTGGCGCGATACGCGTCTATTCTGGTAAGGTATGTCCCCGCTGCGAATGGCAAGGTCCACGCGGCTTTCTTTTTCCATTCTCCGTTCATCGCGACATGTGGTCTTTCGTATGGGCCACCCCTGTGCACAAGGACTCTTCATGCCCATCGTGACCCTGCCTGACGGCAGCGAGAAAACCTTCGATGCTCCCCTCACCGTGATGCAATTCGCCGAGAGTATCGGTCCCGGCCTTGCCAAGGCCTGTGTGGCCGGCAAGATCGACGGCGTGCCGGTGGATGCCGCCGATCTGATCGACCACGACGCCGAGGTATCCATCCTCACCGCCAGGGATGAAGAGGGCCTGGATATCATTCGTCATTCCTGCGCCCACCTGATCGGTCATGCCGTCAAGCAGCTCTACCCCGAGGCCAAGATGGCCATCGGGCCGGTCATCGATGATGGCTTCTACTACGACATCGATTTCGGGGAATCCGTGACACCCGAGGACCTCGAGCGCATCGAGTCACGCATGAAGGCGCTCATCGATCATGACTACGACGTGATCCGTGACTATGTCGACCGTGATCAGGCGATGCTGGAATTCCTGCATCGCGACGAGCCCTACAAGCAGGAGATCATTCGCGAGATCCCCGAAGGCGAGACGATTCGCCTCTATCGACACGAGGAATACGTCGACATGTGTCGGGGGCCGCATGTGCCCAATACCCGCCACCTCAAGGCATTCAAGCTGACCAAGCTGGCCGGGGCCTACTGGCACGGTGATGCCAGCAAGCCGATGCTGACGCGGATCTATGGCACTGCCTGGGGTGACAAGAAGGCGCTCAACGCCTACCTGAAGCGCCTCGAGGAGGCCGAGAAGCGCGATCACCGCAAGCTGGCGAAGAAGATGGACCTCTTCCATCTCCAGGAGGAAGCGCCGGGCATGGTGTTCTGGCACCCCAATGGCTGGATCCTCTACCAGGCCCTTGAGCAGTACATGCGCCGCGTGCAGATCGAGAACGGCTACCAGGAGATCAAGACGCCCCTGTGGTGGACCTCTCGCTGTGGAAGAAATCCGGCCACTGGGGACATTACAGCGACCTGATGTTCACCACCGAGTCGGAGAAGCGCGATTATGCGGTGAAGCCCATGAACTGTCCCTGTCACGTCCAGGTGTTCAATCAGGGCCTGAAGAGCTATCGTGACCTGCCGCTGCGCCTGGCGGAGTTCGGCAGCTGCCATCGCAATGAACCTTCGGGTTCCCTGCATGGCTTGATGCGGGTGCGTGCCTTCACCCAGGATGACGCCCATATCTTCTGCACCGAAGCGCAGATCCAGTCAGAGGCCGAGGCCTTCATCGCCCTGACGCTCAAGGTCTACCGGGAACTGGGCTTCGATGACGTCGAACTCAAGCTGTCTACCCGCCCCGAGGGTTTCATGGGTGAGCCGGGCCTCTGGGACCGTGCCGAGGCCGGGCTCGAGGCGGCGCTCGATGCGACGGGGCTGGAATGGGAGCTCCAGCCGGGGGAGGGGGCCTTCTACGGACCCAAGATCGAATTCGCGCTGCGCGATTGCCTGAATCGCGTCTGGCAATGTGGTACTCTGCAACTCGACTTCAATCTTCCGGGGCGTCTGGGCGCCCAGTTCGTGGACGAAGATGGGGTTCGCAAGACGCCGGTCATGCTGCATCGGGCCATCCTGGGTTCCTTCGAGCGTTTCATCGGAATCCTGATCGAGCACTACGCCGGTGCCTTGCCGTTGTGGCTGGCGCCGCAGCAGGCGGTGGTGCTGACGATTACCGATGCCCAGCGTGATCATGCAGCGGCCCTTGAGCGGCGATTGCAGAAAGTGGGCCTGCGTGTCAAAGCGGACTTGAGGAACGAGAAGATCGGCTTTAAAATCCGCGAACATACGTTGCAGAAAGTTCCCTATCTCCTGGTGGTGGGAGATAAGGAAGTCGAGGCCGATTCGGTGGCCGTGCGCACGCGAAGCGGCGAAGACCTCGGCACCATGACCGTCGATGAGTTCATCGAGCAGGTGGGGTCCGAACTCGGCTGACGACTGTCGTCAATTGTTTTAAGGAGACGGAACGATCAAGCGAAGCAACCCAAGAGGGCGCGTTCAAGACAAGCGCCCCCCCATGAACGAGCGTATTACCGATGATCAGGTTCGCCTGATCGACAGCGACGGCGAGCAGTTGGGCGTGGTGCCCACCAGTGAAGCACTGGAGCGCGCCGAGAACGCCGGTATGGACCTCGTCCAGATATCCAACGCCGATCCCATCGTCTGCAAGATAATGGATTACGGCAAGTTCGTCTTCGAGCAGAAAAAGCAGAAGTCTGCTCAAAAGAAGAAGACGAAGCAGATTCAGGTCAAGGAAGTGAAATTCCGACCTGGCACCGACGAGGGTGACTATCAGGTGAAGATGAAGAACCTGACGCGTTTCCTCGAAGGTGGCGACAAGGGCAAGGTCACGCTGCGTTTTCGCGGTCGTGAAATGGCGCACCAGGACATCGGCCGTCGGCTGATGGAGCGGATTGCCGCCGATCTCGACGAGATCGGGACCGTGGAGGCCTTCCCCAAGATGGAAGGTCGCCAGATGATCATGATCATTGCCCCCAAGAAGAAGTCGTAATAGATAAAGTGATCCGACGGCCAGTCCAACGGATGGGTGACAAAACGTCACCCTTCGGCCCCGGGTTCTCTTAAAAACCTCGAGCGGAGTCTTTCTCATGCCGAAGATCAAGACCAACAGTGGCGCCGCCAAGCGCTTCAAGAAGACGGCCAACGGCTTCAAGCACAAGCAGTCGTTCCGTAGCCATATCCTGACCAAGAAGACGACCAAGCGTAAGCGTCAGCTGCGTGGCATGAAGCAGATCCACAGCGCCGACAAGGCACTGGTTCAGCGGATGCTTCCGAACCTCTAACCCTTGGTTGACCCTCTCATCGTCAGGAGTACGTTATGGTACGTGTCAAGCGTGGCGTCGTCGCACGTCGCCGTCACAAGAAGATTCTCAAGCAGGCGAAGGGCTACTATGGTGCCCGTTCGCGTGTCTTTCGGGTGGCCAAGCAGGCCGTCATCAAGGCCGGCCAGTATGCCTATCGTGACCGCCGCAACCGCAAGCGCCAGTTCCGCGCCTTGTGGATTCAGCGCATCAACGCCGGTGCTCGCCAGCATAGCCTGTCCTACAGCCGCTTCGTGGGTGGCCTGAAGAAGGCCGGCATCGAGATCGACCGCAAGGTGCTGGCGGATCTGGCCGTCAACGAGAAGGCAGCCTTTGCTGCCATCGTCGAGAAGGCCAAGGCTGCCCAGTAAGTGACATCGACCGCAAATGACCCGGGTCATCCCGGTGTTTGCTGACGTCGCAAACGGGGGAAGAGCAGCCGCTCTTCCCCCGTTTTTTTTGGCACGTCATGTTTCCACCCAAGCTTGATGACAAGCACCGTAATCGGAGCGTAAAGGATGGACCACCTTCCCACTCTGGTCGCCGCGGCTCGCCGGGCCATCCAGGAGACCGACAGGATCTCCACCCTGGAAGAGCTGCGGGTGCGTTACCTCGGCAAGAAGGGCGAGATCACCTCACTGCTCAAGGGGCTCGGCAAGCTGCCGCCCGAGGAGCGTCCGGCCGCCGGGGAGCATATCAACCAGGCCAAGCAGGCACTTGCCGAAGAACTGGACTCCCGTCGTCGGGCACTCGACAAGGCGGCCCTGGAAACGCGACTCGCCGCCGAGCGCCTGGATGTGACCCTGCCGGGTCGCGGGCAGGTCGCCGGTGGCCTGCATCCGGTCACCCTGACGCTGGATCGCATCGAGGGGCTCTTCACGCGAATCGGCTATGAGGTGGCCGTCGGCCCGGAAATCGAGGACGACTACCACAACTTCGAGGCCCTCAATATCCCGGCGCATCATCCGGCCCGTGGCATGGCGGATACCTTCTATTTCGATGCGACCCGACTGCTGAGAACGCATACGTCTCCGGTTCAGGTGCGCACCATGAAGGCGGCTGAGCCGCCGTTGCGTATCGTCTGTCCGGGGCGGGTCTATCGCAGCGATTCCGACCTGACCCATACGCCGATGTTCCACCAGGTCGAGGGCCTGCTGGTCGACGAGGACGTCAGCTTCGCCGACCTAAAGGGCACCATCCAGGACTTCCTGCACGCCTTCTTCGCGCGTGACGATCTTTCGGTGCGTTTCCGTCCCTCCTATTTCCCCTTCACCGAGCCTTCTGCCGAGGTCGATATCCAGTGCGTGATGTGTGGCGGCGAGGGGTGTCGGGTCTGCTCGCAGAGCGGCTGGCTGGAGGTGATGGGCTGCGGGATGGTGCATCCCGAGGTGTTTCGCCACTCCGGCATCGATGCCGAGCGCTACACGGGCTTCGCCTTCGGCATGGGGGTCGAGCGCCTGGCCATGCTCCGCTACGGCGTCAATGACCTGCGGCTATTCTTCGACAACGACCTGCGCTTCCTGCGTCAGTTCGCCTGAACGTCTCCAGAACACAGCCAGAGTAATCGTAGTGACATTCACTCGACTTCAGCGATAGGATTTGTCATGAAATTTTCAGAACAGTGGCTGCGCGACTGGGTCTCTCCGCAGCTCGGGACCCAGGCCCTGGCCGACCAGATCACCATGGCGGGCCTGGAAGTCGATGCCGTGGAGCCCGTTGCCGCGGACTTCGCAGGCGTGGTGGTCGCCGAGGTGGTCGAAAAGACCCCGCATCCCGATGCCGATAAGCTAAATGTCTGCCGTGTCGACGACGGCAGCGGCGCCACCCTGCAGGTGGTCTGCGGCGCACCCAACGTGGATGTCGGGCAGAAAGTGCCCTTCGCCCGGGTGGGTGCGGTGCTGCCCGGTGACTTCACGATCAAGCAGGCTCGTCTGCGTGGCGTGGAGTCGCGCGGCATGATCTGCTCGGCGTCCGAGCTGGGCCTAGAGGAGGAGACCTCCGCTGGTATCCTCGTGCTGCCGGCCAGCGCGCCGGTCGGTGAGGGGTTCCGTGATTTCATGGGCCTCGACGATCACACCATCGAGGTGGACCTGACCCCCAACCGTGGTGATTGCTTGAGCCTCAAGGGCCTGGCCCGAGAAGTCGGCGTGCTCAATCGCCTGGCCGTGGCGGGCCCGGTCATCGAGCCGGTATCGGCCAGCCACGACGATCGCTTTCCGGTGCGTGTCGAGGCCCCCGAGCGCTGCCCGCGGTACCTCGGCCGCCTCATCAAGGGAGTGGATGTCAGCGCCGAGACCCCGCTGTGGATGGTCGAGCGGCTGCGGCGCAGCGGTATCCGTTCCATCGACCCCGTGGTCGACGTCACCAATTATGTGATGCTGGAACTCGGCCAGCCGCTGCATGCCTTCGATCTCGCCAACCTCGAGGGCGCGGTCATCGTTCGCCTGGCCCGGGAGGGCGAGCGACTGGTGCTGCTCGATGGCCAGGCGCTCACTCTCGATGACGCCACCCTGGTGATCGCCGACGAGCGCGGCCCGCTGGCGATTGCCGGTGTCATGGGGGGAGAGCACTCCGGCGTGAATGCCCAGACGCGCGATATCTTCCTCGAATCCGCCTTCTTCTCGCCGCTGGCCGTTGCCGCCCAGGCGCGGGCCTTCGGGTTGCACACCGATGCCTCCCACCGCTTCGAACGCGGTGTCGATCCCGAACTCTCCCGGGAGGCGGCCGAGCGAGCCACGGCACTGCTGCTCGAGATCGCCGGCGGCGAGCCCGGTCCCCTGGTCGAGATGGCGAGTCATTCCCATCTGCCGGCGCGATCCCGCATCCGGTTGCGCGCGGCTCGCCTGGAACAGGCCCTCGGGAAGTCCCTGCCCGTCGACGAGGTCAGCGAGATCCTCGAACGGCTGGGGACGGTCGTCACCGCCGATGGCGATGGCTGGGTGGCCGAGGCGCCTAGCTGGCGCTTCGACATGGCCATCGAGGAGGACCTGATCGAGGAGGTCGCGCGCATTCATGGCTATAATCGCCTGCCGGTGCGTCGGCCCTCGGCGCGACTCGCTCTGCGCGCCGATCATGAGGCTCGCACCCCCCTGGCGCGCCTGCGTCACCAGATGGTGGCCCGTGGCTATCAGGAAGCGGTCACTTACAGCTTCGTCGCCCCCGAACTGCAAGGCGCACTGCTGCCCGAGGCGGTCTCGCCGGTGCTCGCCAACCCGATCTCCAGCGATCTGTCGGTGATGCGCGCCAGCCTCTTTCCCGGCCTGATTCGGGCGCTGCAGTACAACCTCAATCGTCAGCAGCATCGCGTCCGGCTCTTCGAGACCGGCCTGGTGTTCCGCGGGGAACTCGATGACCTGTACCAGACGCCGATGCTCGGTGCCCTGGCCTGCGGCGCCCGCCTGCCCGAGGGCTGGGCCGGTGGAAAGGAGTCGGTGGATTTCTTCGATCTCAAGGGGGATCTGGAGAGCCTGCTGGCCATGGGTGGCGAGCCCGATGCCTGGCGCTTCGAGCCGGGCGAGCACTCGGCACTGCATCCCGGCCAGTGTGCCCGGCTCCTTCACCGCGGGGAGGAAGCCGGCTGGATCGGCACCCTCCATCCGGCCGTGCGTGGCGCACTGGGTCTCAAGGTCGATGCCCTGCTCTTCGAGGTACGACTCGATGCCCTGACCCAGGGTCGGGTGCCGGCCTTTGCGCCACTCTCTCGCTTTCCCGAGGTGCGGCGTGACCTGGCCTTCCTGGTCGACGAGCATCTGCCCGTCCAGTCCCTGCTTGATGCGCTGCATCGTCAGGCAGGCGACTGGCTGGTGGCCTCTCGACTCTTCGATGTCTACCAGGGACAGGGTGTCCCGGAAGGGCGCAAGAGCGTGGCCCTGGGCTTGACCTGGCAGCATCCTTCGCGCACGCTGAATGACGATGAAATCAACCAGTTGGTCGATGCCATCGTCGCCGAATCTCGTCAGCACCTGGGTGCCGAACTGCGTGGCTGAGTCACTCGAGACGGGCAGGCGGGGCGGACCTATCATGAGGACGTGAACATGGGTGCTTTGACCAAGGCCGAACTGGCCGACCATCTGCATGATGAACTCGGCCTCTCCAAGCGAGAGGCCAAGTCGATGGTCGAGGCCTTCTTCGAGGAGATTCGTGCCTGCCTACGCGAAAACGAACAGGTGAAACTGTCCGGTTTCGGCAATTTCGATCTGCGTGACAAGCGCGAGCGACCGGGACGCAACCCCAAGACGGGGGAGGAGATCCCCATCTCGGCTCGACGAGTCGTGACCTTTCGTCCCGGCCAGAAGCTCAAGAGTCAGGTCGAGGACTTCAAGGGGACGCCTAACTGATCCTCGCCTTCAGACCCCGCCGCCGCGTTCCAGCACCCAGGTGATGATGACCTTCAGGATGTAGCCGAGCATGCCGGCACCGAGCACGATGAACAGCATCGCCGTGCCGAAGCGTCCCGCCCGGGATTTCCTGGCGAGATCCCAGATGATGAAGGCCATGAAGAGGATCAGGCCGCCGATCATGACGGGAGTGATCCAGGCCTCGAAGGTCTGCTGCATAGTGACGTCTCGATGCTATTAAACCCGAGTATCATACTCGGTCTTTTGTCTCGATTCTCAGGTAAATCCAAGACATGCCCATGCTGAAGATCTTTGTCGGGACCGTCTATGGCGGTGCCCTTGATGTCGCCGAGCAGGTCAAGCCGTTGTTCGAGGAAGCCGGCTACCAGGTGGAAATCCATGATCAACCCACCCTGGAGGACCTGACCGATTCGCCCACGGACCTGGCACTCTTCTGCGTGTCCACCACCGGCACTGGCGATTATCCGGGCAACTTCGTGCCCTTCGCCAGGGCGATCGACGAGCGGTCTCCCTCGCTGGTCGACCTTCGCTATGGCGTCATCGCCCTGGGTGACAGCTCCTATGGCGAGACCTTCTGTGGCGGGGGGCGCAGTGTCGATGAACTCCTCGCCGGTCAGGGCGCGCAACGTCTGGGTGAGCGCCTGGAGGTCGATGCCATGGAGACACCCATGGCCGATGACGAGGCGATCCCCTGGGTCGAGCAGTGGATCGATGTCGAACGGTTGAAGGTGGCCTGACATGCAGTTCAAGACTAGCCCGGAGCGGCTGAGCATCATGCTCGGGCTCCTGGTCCTGATGCTGGCCACCTTGCCGCGCTATCTGGCGGGTGGCCACGATGACCGCCTGACCCTGATCCTGCTCGCCCTGGTAGTCATTGCCGGGGTCTGTGCCTTCCACTTTCGCCTCCTGTCCAGCGAGGCCCGCGGCCATCTGCCCGCGCTCATGCAGCGCTTCGGCGTCTGCCTGGGTGTCGGCCTGGTGGTCATGGGGATCTGGCACAGCCTGTTCAGCGACTGGATCAGCTGGCAGGTGCTGCTGTCCCATGGTGCCACCCTGGGCCTGCTGATCCACGTGCTCTGGTTGCGTCGCTACCCCGCCAGTCGATAACAGGGCTCGTAGTCCCCGGAGAGCTTCATGCGACCCTGGGCGACGAAGGAATCGAGCAGTTCATCCAGGCGCGCCATCAATACCGGTTCGGCATGCAGCCGATAGGGCCCGTGGGCGGCGATCGCCCGGATACCCTTCTCCTTGACATTGCCCGCGACGATGCCCGAAAAGGCGCGACGCAGATTGGCTGCCAGCTCATGCACCGGTTGACCATGATGCAGGGCCAGGCCGGCCATGGCCTCATGGGTGGGCGAGAAGGGCCGCTGGAAATCGCGGTTGATCGTCAAGCGCCAGTTGAAGTAGAAGGCATCCTGCCGCGCCTTGCGGTAGTCGGTGACCCTGTCCATTGCCTTGCGCATCGTGCGTCCCACCTCGGTAGGGTCGTCGATGATGATGCGGTAATGGCGTCTGACCGCCTCGCCTAGGGTGTAGACCAGGAACTCGTCGATACGCTTGAAGTAGTCGGCGCTGTTGGCGGGACCGGTGAGGATGACCGGCAGTTCCATGTCGGCGTTGTCGGGATGCAGCAGGATGCCCAGCAGGTAAAGGATTTCCTCGGCGGTGCCGACCCCACCGGGGAAGACGACGATGCCGTGGCCCAGGCGCACGAAGGCTTCGAGCCGTTTCTCGATATCCGGCATCACCACCAGTTCGTTGACGATGGGGTTGGGGGCCTCGGCGGCGATGATGCCTGGCTCGGAGACGCCCAGGTAGCGGGCCTGGCTGCGGCGTTGCTTGGCATGGGCCACATTGGCGCCCTTCATGGGTCCCTTCATGGCGCCGGGGCCGCAGCCGGTACAGATGTCCATCTCGCGCAGGCCCAGGTGGTAGCCGACATCCTTGCTGTAATCGTACTCCTCACGGGAGATCGAATGCCCGCCCCAGCACACCACCAGGCTGGGGTCGCGTCCGGGTTTCAGAGTCCCGGCCTTGCGCAGGATATGGAAGACCGCGTTGGTGGTCCCCTCGGCGGTTTCGAGATCGAAGCGACGATGGGTCTGTATCTCGTTATAGACGTAGACGATATCCCGCAGTATCGACGACAGGTGTTCCCGGATACCGCGAATCATCCGGCCGTCGACGAAGGCTTCGGCCGGGGCATTGGTCAGCTTGAGACGAACGCCGCGATCCTGCTGGACGACCTCGATGTCGAAGTCCTTGTAGGTCTCCATCAGGGCGACACTGTCATCGGTGGGTGAGCCGGAGTTCAGTACGGCCAGGGCGCAGCGGCGAAGCAGGTCGTGGAGGCCCCGACGAGAGGTGTCATGAAGACGACTGACCTCGTGCTGGGAGAGGATCTCCAGGCTGCCTTCCGGGGAGATGGTGCTGGAAATGGTCTCGGGCATGATCGGGGCTCGTTGAAGGGTGGTCGGGAACGGAAGAGGCCCTGATGCAGGGCGCTGGATAAGGGGGCTAAGTCGTGCCGATCACTTACATCGAGCAAGCAGGCCTCTCAATCACGGTACTCGTCGATACTGGGGCAGGAACAGATCAGCTGTCGATCGCCGAAGACGTTGTCCACCCGATTGACCGCCGGCCATTGCTTGGCGGCCTTGACGGCCTCGGAGGGGAAGGCGCCGAGCTCTCGGGAGTAGGGGCGTTCCCAACCGGCGTCCATGAGATCGGCCATGGTGTGCGGTGCCTTGACCAGGGGATTGTCCTGTGCGGGCCAGTCACCGCGTTCTACTGCCGCGATTTCCTCGCGGATACTGATCATGGCGTCGCAGAAGCGGTCGATCTCGTAGCGGGATTCCGATTCGGTGGGTTCGATCATCAGGGTGCCGGGGACCGGGAAGGACATGGTCGGCGCATGGAAGCCGTAATCCATCAGGCGCTTGGCGATGTCCTCCTCGCTGATGCCCGAGGCCGCCTTGATCGGACGGATGTCGATGATGCACTCATGGGCCACGGTACCATTCTTGCCTTTGTAGAGTACCGGATAGTGGTCGGCCAGACGGTCGGCGATGTAATTGGCGTTGAGGATGGCCAGTTCGGTCGCCTCGCGAAGGCCTCGGGCGCCCATCATCTTGATGTAGGCCCAGGAGATCGGCAGGATCGACGCCGAGCCGTAGGCGGCGGCCGAGACGGCCCCGCAGTCGGTGTTCACGCCGTCGATCGGCGTGACGACATGGTTGGAGACGAAGGGCGCCAGGTGGGCCTTGACGCCGATCGGGCCCATGCCGGGACCGCCGCCGCCGTGGGGAATGCAGAAGGTCTTGTGCAGGTTGAGGTGAGAGACGTCGGCGCCGAAGTCGCCGGGGCGGGTCAGGCCCACCTGGGCGTTCATGTTGGCACCGTCGACGTAGACCTGACCGCCGTGGGCGTGCACGACCTCGCACGCCCGGCGCACACTCGCCTCGAAGACGCCATGGGTCGACGGGTAGGTCAGCATGATCGCCGAGAGGGTCGCGGCGTGTTTCTCTGCCTTGTCGCTCAGGTCCTCGATGTCGATATTGCCCTCACTGTCACATTCCACGACGACGACTTTCATCTGTGCCATGGCTGCCGAGGCGGGGTTGGTGCCGTGGGCGGAACTGGGAATCAGGCAGACATCGCGGTGCCCCTCGCCGCGGGAGGCCTGGTAGCGACGGATGGCCACCAGCCCGGCGTATTCGCCCTGGGCGCCGGAATTGGGCTGCATGGAGATGTGGTCATAGCCGGTGATCTCGACCAGGAAGGCGGCCAGTTCGTCGATCATCTGCCGATAGCCGGCCACCTGGTCGCGTGGCGCGAAGGGATGGACCCGGGCGAATTCCGGCCAGCTGATGGGGATCATCTCGCTGGTGGCGTTGAGCTTCATGGTGCAGGAGCCCAGCGGGATCATGGCATGGACCAGCGAGAGGTCCTTGTTCTCCAGGCGCTTGAGGTAGCGTAGCATTTCCGTCTCGCTGCGGTAGCGCTGGAAGGTCGGGTGGCGCAGGAAGTCCGATCGGCGACGGCAGGCGGCGGGGATGCCGCCGATGCCCTCGGCCACCGCCTGCTCGTCCAGCGTGCTCACCGAGAGCCCGTGCTCTTCGCCCAGCAGGACGTGGAAGAGGCTGTCCAGGTCATGGGCGTTGGTCGTCTCGTCCAGGCTCAGCCCGACGTCGCCATTGTCGAAATAGCGCAGGTTGATCTCTCGGGTCATGGCCCGGCCATGGATCTTGCCGGCGTCCACGTCGGTCAGACGCAGGGTGTCGAACCAGCTATCGTGTGCCAGGGCGATACCCTTCTGGCGCAGGCCCAGGGCGAGGAGGGTGGTGAGACGATGGATGCGCCCCGCAATGGTGCGAAGCCCCTGTGCACCATGATAGACGGCATAGAAGCCGGCGATGTTGGCCAGCAGTGCCTGGGCGGTACAGATGTTGGAGGTGGCCTTCTCGCGACGGATATGCTGTTCGCGGGTCTGCATGGCCATACGCAGGGCCGTATTGCCACGACTGTCCCTTGAGACGCCGATGATGCGACCGGGAATCGACCGCTTGAGGCTGTCGTTGGTGGCGAAGAAGGCGGCATGGGGGCCGCCATAGCCCATGGGGACGCCGAAGCGCTGGGAGTTGCCGACCACGATGTCGGCGCCCAGCGCGCCTGGCTCGGTGAGCAGCACCAGGCTCATGATGTCGGCGGCCACGCAGGTCATGATGCCGCGCTCGCGTGCCGCGGCGAGTATGGGGCCGAGATCGCGCACCCGGCCACCGTCCCCGGGGTATTGCAGCAGGGCGCCGAAGGCGTCGGCATCGGCCAGCTCGTCCAGGGGAGCGACGCGCAGTTCGAAGCCGAACCAGGCGGCCCGGGTGCGCAGCACGTCCAGGGTCTGGGGCAGAACGTCGTCGGCGACGAAGAAGGTGTCGCTCCTGGCCTTCTTGTTGGCGCGCTTGCATAGCGCCATGGCTTCTGCGGCGGCGGTGGCCTCATCCAGCAGGGAGGCATTGGCCAGTTCCATGCCGGTCAGGTCCGTGACCATCTGCTGGAAATTGAGTAGCCCCTCCAGGCGCCCCTGGGCGATCTCGGGCTGGTAGGGCGTATAGGCGGTGTACCAGCCGGGGTTCTCCAGGACATTTCGCTGGATCACCGTGGGCAGGAGGGTGTCGTGATAGCCCTGGCCGATATAGCTCTTGTAGATACGGTTCTGGTTCGCCAGCCGCTTGAGGTAGTCGAGTGCCTCCGCCTCGCTCCGGGGAGGGTCCAGGTCGAGCTCACGACCCAGGCGAATATCCGCGGGCACCGTGCGTTCGATCAGGGTCGCCATGCTGTCCATGCCCAGGCGGGAGAGCATGGACGCCACATCCTCGTCCGTGGCGCCGTTGTGGCGTTGAATGAAATCATCATGGGTGGCCAGTTCGGCCAGGCGGCGAGTGTCGAAATCCATGGGGGACCTGTGTCGGTAGCGGTGCCGGAGTGGTGGCACGGAATCACACAACGACACCCCGGCGCATGCCGCCCCGGGGTGCAAGCGTGCAGTCGGAGATCAGTCGTCGGCGTCGGTGACGGCCTTGTAGGCGTCGGCGTCGAGCAGGGCGTCGAGGTCGGTGACATCCTCGAGTCGCACCTTCATGATCCAGCCCTCTTCGTAGGGCGATTCGTTGACGGCCTCGGGGGCATCCTCGAGCGACTCGTTCACCTCGAGTATCTCGCCGGCAATCGGCGCATAGAGATCGGAGGCGGCCTTGACCGACTCGATCACACCGAATTCCTCTTCCTGGGTGAGGGTGCGACCCACCTCGGGCAACTCGACGAAGACCACGTCGCCCAGGGCCTGCTGGGCATGATCGCTGATGCCCACGGTGACGGTACCGTCACCGTTGTCCAGCACCCATTCATGACTCTTGGCATAACGCAGGTTGGCAGGGATAGTACTCATCACGTTGTCCTGTACGAAGAAGGGTTGCGAGTTGGCAAATGCTAACGCCATTGGCGTCGTTTGGCGAGTCGTCGGGTCGTTTGCATAGGGCTGACATCATCGCCCTGCTTCCGGTTCCTCGTCACTGGTGTCTGGACGGCAGGTTCCGCTAAAGTAGCCGGGTCTGGATCGCGAATCCTGTGCCACCGATGCCTTCGGGTAACAGGATCGCCTGACGCTTTCCATCTTCACCACCATCGGCGACTCATCACCACATACGAAAAGGAACGTCACGTGGAAACCTTGAACAGTATTTTCGGCGCCATCAACGGGGTGGTCTGGGGACCGCTGATGCTCTTTCTCCTCCTGGGGGTGGGCCTCTATCTGCAACTCGGCCTGAAACTGATGCCGATCCGCAAGCTCGGCATGGGCTTCAGGCTGATGTGGCAAGGCCGTGATCGCAAGCTGGCACCGGGCGAGAAGAAGACCAAGGAAGAGGAAGGGGAAATCTCCCCCTTCAACGCCCTGATGACCGCGCTCTCTGCGACCATCGGCACGGGTAACATCGCCGGTGTGGCCACCGCTATCGCCCTGGGCGGGCCGGGTGCGGTGTTCTGGATGTGGATAACCGCCCTGGTAGGCATGGCGACGAAGTTCGCCGAGGCGGTACTGGCGGTGCGCTATCGCGAGACCGACAGTACCGGCTACCATGTTGGCGGGCCGATGTTCTATATCAAGAATGGTCTGGGCAGGAAGTGGCTGTGGCTGGGCGGTGCCTTCGCCTTCTTCGGCGCCGTGGCGGCCTTCGGCATCGGCAATACCGTGCAGTCCAATTCGGTGGCCGATGCCCTGGATTCCACCTTTGGGCTACCGCACTGGATCACCGGGGTGGTGATCATGGTGCTGGCCGGTGCGGTGATCCTCGGTGGTATCAAGCGCATCGCCAAGGTCGCGGGCAAGCTGGTGCCGATCATGGGCATCCTCTACGTGCTTGCCGGCCTGGTCGTGCTGGCCATCAACGCCGGTCAGATCGGCGATGCCTTCGGCATGATCTTCTACTATGCCTTCAACCCCATGGCGGCGGCCGGCGGCTTCGCCGGGGCGGCAGTCATGGCGGCGATCCGGTTCGGTGTGGCGCGGGGCATCTTCTCCAACGAGGCGGGCCTGGGCAGTGCGCCCATCGCCCATGCGGCGGCCCAGACCAAGAACCCGGTACGCCAGGGCCTGATCGCCATGCTGGGCACCTTCATCGACACGATTATCGTCTGCTCCATCACCGCCTTGGTCATCCTGACCTCCACGGTGTGGGAGACCGGTGAGGCGGGGGCATCACTGACCGCCCTTTCCTTCGATGCGGCGCTTCCGGGCTTGGGTAATCAGATCGTCTCCCTGGCGCTGGCGGTGTTCGCCTTCACCACCATCCTGGGCTGGTCCTTCTACGGAGAGAAGTGCTTCCAGTTCCTGTTCGGTACCCGCTCGATCATGCTCTACCGGGCGCTGTTCGTGCTGGCGATCCCCCTGGGCGCCATGGCCAACCTGGGCTTCATCTGGCTGATGGCAGATACCTTCAACGCCTTGATGGCCATCCCCAACCTGATCGCCTTGGCGCTGCTCTCGCCGGTGGTCTTCAAGCTTTCCAAGGACTACTTCGATGGCAAGGATGTCCTGCCGGGCGAGGAACTCGACCACGATCAGCATTGATCGATGATTCAGGCCCACAACACCTATGGGAATGGCAATGAATGAACTCAAGCACACCCCGCTGCATGCGCTTCATGTGGAACTGGGGGGAAAGATGGTGCCCTTTGCCGGCTATGAGATGCCGGTGCAATATCCCCTGGGCGTCAAGAAGGAGCACGAGCAGACACGGGCGTCCTGCGGCCTCTTCGATGTGTCTCACATGGGACAGATTCTCGTCACCGGCCCGGATGCCAGGGAGGCACTGGAGGCCCTGGTGCCGGCCGATATCCTCGACCTTCCCTCGGGCATGCAGCGGTATGCCCTTTTTACCGGTGAAGAGGGCGGCATCCTCGATGACCTGATGGTCGTCAATGCCGGTGACCATCTCTACCTGGTGGTCAATGCCGCCTGTAAGGAACAGGACATCGGCTATCTGGAAGATGCGCTGTCCGGTTTTGAGGTCGAGTATCTGGAGAACCGTGCACTATTGGCCCTGCAG
>JAGXGN010000120.1 GCA_024636705.1 Halomonas sp. | reverse complement strand
GATCTGGTCTTCATTCAGGGGCACAGTTCCCCGGGCATCTACGCCCGCGCCTTCCTTGAGGGACGCCTCACCGAGGACCAGATGGACAAGTACCGCCAGGAGGTGGATGGCGACGGCCTCTCGTCCTACCCGCACCCCTGGCTGATGCCGGACTTCTGGCAGCTGCCCACGGTCTCCATGGGGCTGGGACCGATCATGGCCATCTACCAGGCCCACGTCATGAAATACCTCGATCAGCGCGATCTGCAGCCGATGCAGGATCGCAAGATCTGGTGCTTCATGGGCGACGGCGAGTGCGACGAGCCGGAATCCCTGGGTGCTATTGACCTGGCGAGTCGCGAGAAGCTCGACAACCTGATCTTCGTCATCAACTGCAACCTGCAGCGCCTGGATGGCCCGGTGCGCGGCAACTCGCGCATCATGGATGAGCTCGAGGGCGTGTTCCGCGGTACCGGCTGGAACGTGCTCAAGGTCGTCTGGGGCCGCCTCTGGGATCC
Organism: Halomonas sp.; assembly: GCA_024636705.1. Taxonomy (GTDB): domain Bacteria; phylum Pseudomonadota; class Gammaproteobacteria; order Pseudomonadales; family Halomonadaceae; genus Halomonas. The sequence continues at coordinate 15,406 of JAGXGN010000120.1, read as the reverse complement.
GCTGTTCGAGAAGGACAAGAAGGGCGTTCTGCAGCGGGTCATGGATGAGACCGTCGACGGTGAGTACCAGAACTGCAAGGCCAACGGCGGCGCATACACGCGGGAGCACTTCTTCGGCAAGTACCCCGAAACCGCCGAGATGGTCAAGGACCTGTCCGACGAGGACGTGTGGAGGCTCAACCGCGGCGGCCATGACCCCTTCAAGGTCTATGCGGCCTACCACGAGGCGACCAAGAATGCCAACGGCCGACCCACCGTCATCCTGGCACACACCGTCAAGGGCTATGGCCTGGGCGTCGACGGCGGCGAGGCGGACAACGAGGCCCACCAAGTCAAGTCCATCGACGATCCGGAGGTGCTCAAGCGCTTCCGCGACCGCTTCGACATCCCGATCTCCGACGAGGAAATCGAGCACGAGATGCCCTACTACAAGCCGGCCGATGACACGCCGGAGATGAAGTACATGCACCTCCAGCGCGAGCGGCTGGGCGGCTACCTGCCGGCACGTTACAGCGACTTCGAGGCGCTCGACATCCCCGGACTGGACGACAAAATCTTCGCCTCTCAGACCGGCGGCTCCAAGGGCCGTGAGGTCTCGACCACCATGGCCTTCGTGCGCGTGCTCAACGGCCTGGTCAAGCACAAGGGCTTCGGCAAGCAGGTCGTACCCATAGTGCCCGATGAGGCGCGGACCTTCGGCATGGAGGGCATGTTCCGCCAGCTCGGCATCTACTCCCCCGAGGGGCAGAAGTACGAGCCCATGGACAAGGGCCAGCTGATGTTCTACCGCGAGGACAAGGCCGGCCAGGTGCTCGAGGAGGGCATCACCGAGGCCGGCGCCATGTCGGCGTGGTTCGCCGCTGCGACCTCCTACGCTAACCATGGCCTGCCGCTGTTGCCGTTCTACATCTACTACTCGATGTTCGGCTTCCAGCGCATCGGCGACCTGGCCTGGGCGGCCGGCGACCTGCAGGCCCGGGGCTTCCTGGTCGGCGGCACCGCTGGTCGGACCACGCTTAACGGCGAAGGCCTCCAGCACCTGGGTGGGCACAGCCACCTGCAAGCCTCGATGATCCCCAACTGCCGCAGCTATGATCCAACTTATGCCCACGAGGTGGCGGTGATCGTCCAGGACGGCCTGAAGCGCATGTTCACCGACAAGGAGAACTGTTTCTACTATCTGACGGTGATGAACGAGAACTACGAGCATCCGGCCCTCGACGAGGTGCCCGCCGAGGACATCATCAAGGGCATGTACCTGCTGCACGAGACCCAGGGCGACAAGGGGCGCGTGCAGCTGCTGGGCTGTGGCACCATCCTGCGCGAGGTCGAGGCCGCCGCCGAGATGCTCGCCGAGGAGTGGGGCATCGGTGCCGACATCTGGAGTGTCACCAGCTTCAATGAGTTGCGCCGCGAGGCCCTGGAAACCGACCGCCAGGCCTTCATCAATCCGCGTGCCAAGGCGGTCAAGCCGCACGTCACCAAGTGCCTCGAAGGCCGCAAGGGGCCGGCCATCGCCTCCACCGACTACATGAAGCTGTTCGCCGATCAGGTTCGTGCCTGGGTGCCGACCGACTACCATGTGCTGGGGACGGACGGTTACGGGCGTTCCGACACGCGGGAAAAGTTACGCGAGTTCTTCGAGGTGGATCGGTACTTCGTCACCGTGGCGGCACTGAAGGCGCTGGCCGACCGCGACGAGTTGGATCGCAAGCTGGTGGCCAAGGCCCTCAAGAAGTACGGGATCGATCCCAAGAAGCCCAACCCGCTGACCAGTTGATCAGGTGGCTGGCGGGCCTCATGCCCGCCTGTTCCAGGCACGATGTGGAAGGAGCGCGACCTTGAGTAGTGAAATCATTAAAGTTCCCGATATCGGTGGCAGCACCGATGTGGAAATCATCGAGATCGCGGTGTCGGAAGGCGATACGATCGACGCCGAGGATACCCTGATCACCCTGGAGTCCGACAAGGCGTCCATGGATGTTCCCTCTCCCAAGGCCGGCAAGGTGGTCAAGGTGCTGGTCAAGGTCGGGGATACCGTTTCCGAGGGCGATGACATCGTCGAACTGGAGGCCGAAGGCGGGGGCGAAGCGCCGGCCGAGGCGTCATCGACGCCGGCACCCGGTTCTTCCGAGTCTGCCGAGTCTGCCGAGGAAAAACCGGCGGCAACGTCGTCCGGTTCCGGCGGTGGGGCCGATGATGCCGCCCCCACTCAGGAATCCGCGGCACCGGCGGCCGACGCCGCGCCCGCCGAGGAAGACGCCTCCAATGGTGAACCCGAGCGCAAGGAGATCCGGGTACCCGATCTGTCGGGTTCCTCGGACGTGCCGATCATCGAGGTCGGCGTCTCGGTGGGGGATGAACTGGAGGAAGAGGACCCGCTGATTACCCTGGAGTCCGACAAGGCTTCCATGGACGTGCCGAGCCCCTACAAGGGCAAGCTGCTCGAGCTGACCGTCAAGGAGGGCGATACCGTATCCGAGGGTGACCTCATCGGTTATATGGAGGTGGCCGGCACTTCGGTGGCGGGCAGCGCCAAGCCCAAGCCGGCTGCCGAGTCAAAAGCGCAGAAGGCCCAGGCGCCTGCGGCCAAGCCCGATAAGCCGGCCGAGACACCGGCCGGCGCGCCGAGTCCCGAGGCGCAGATGGCGGCCCACAAGCCGCGTGATGGCAAGCTGGTCCACGCCGGCCCGGCTGTACGCATGCTGGCGCGTGAACTGGGTGTTGACCTGGGGCTGGTCAAGCCGAGCGGTCCCAAGGAGCGGGTACTCAAGGAGGACGTCCATGCCTACGTCAAACAGGTCATGGCCGGCAAGGCCAGTACGCCTGCGGCGGCTCCCTCGGCGGCCAGCGGTGGAGGCATACCGCCGATCCCCGATCAGGACTTCAGCGAGTTCGGCGAGGTGGAGGAAAGGCCGATCGGTCGCCTGATGAAGATGGGGGCCACTAACCTGCATCGCAGTTGGGTCAACCTGCCCCATGTGACGCAGTTCGATGAGGCCGACATCACCGAACTGGAGGCCTTCCGCAAGTCGATGAAGGCCGAGGCGGAGGCACAGGGCGCCAAGCTCACGCCGCTGCCTTTCCTGGTCAAGGCCTGTGCCTATGCCCTCCAGCAGTATCCGCAGTTCAATATCAGCCTCAAGGCCGACGGTGTCACCCTGGTACAGAAGAAGTACGTACATATCGGGATCGCCGTGGATACCCCCGATGGCCTGATGGTGCCGGTGATCCGCGATGTCGACAAGAAGTCGCTGATCGATATAGCCAAGGAAAGTGTCGAGCTGGCCAAGAAGGCGCAGACCAAGAAGCTCAAGCGCGAAGAAATGACCGGTGGCTGCTTCACGATCTCAAGCCTGGGGTCCATCGGCGGTACGGCCTTCACGCCCATCATCAATGCACCCGAGGTCGCCATCCTGGGGATTTCCAAGGCACAGATGAAGCCGGTGTGGGACGGCAAGGCATTCGAGCCACGCCTGATGATGCCGCTCTGTCTGTCCTTCGATCATCGTGCGGTCAACGGGGCGGACGGGGCTCGCTTCACTGCCCTGCTGAGCCAGCTGTTGTCGGATATTCGCCGTCTCCTGCTCTGATGTCGTCAGCGACGGCGCCCCATGGCGCCGTCGTTTTCCCGACAATTTCAGGGTAACGACCAAAGTGCTATTGGGTAACCAAATCCTTGTTCGCAAGGATTTTTTCTTTTAGTCGACGGCGTTTCGCCGGTTGCCCGGCTTGTCTGCCCCCCTCGCCGCGGTTATCGTGCACCACATTCGTGACCTTGTCTTGCCATCTCTAGGGTCCATTCGAGTCACCCTCTATCTAGGAGTCGTTACATGCGTTTGATCCTGTTGGGTCCCCCGGGTGCCGGTAAAGGCACCCAGGCCCAGTTCATCTGTGAGCGGTTCGGCATTCCGCAGATCTCGACCGGCGACATGCTGCGCGCCGCGGTAAAGGAAGGGAGCGAGCTGGGGCTCAAGGCCAAGGAAATCATGACCAGCGGTGGCCTGGTGTCCGATGACATCATCATCGCCATCGTCAAGGAACGCATCAGCCAACCCGATTGCGAGCACGGATTCCTGTTCGACGGCTTCCCGCGCACCATTCCCCAGGCGGATGCCATGAAGGACGCCGGCGTGAAGATCGACCATGTGCTGGAGATCGCCGTCGACGATGAGGAGATCGTCAAGCGGCTGGCGGGCCGTCGTGTCCATCCCGGCTCGGGTCGCGTCTATCACATCGAATACCAGCCGCCCAGGGAAGACGGCAAGGACGATGTGACCGGTGAGCCGATCGTGCAGCGCGGTGATGATCGCGAATCGACGGTCCGCAACCGCCTGTCGGTCTACCATGAGCAGACGGCACCGCTGGTGGAATACTACCAGCGTTGGGCCGTTCAGGACCCCCAGACGGCACCGGTCTACCATCGTGTCGAGGGCATCGGCAGCATCGATGACATCACCGCGCAGGTGATCGAGGCGCTCGAGGGCTGATTGCCACGCCGGTGTCCAAATGACGACAATGGCCCGCTTCCTTGGCGGGCCATCGTCGTTACTACTTTCACTGCTGAAGGGCGTTTTCAATGATGCACCTGCTGGCCCTGGATGCATCCTCAAGGGCTTGTTCCGTTGCCTTGCTCTGCCGACCCGATGGCGGCGAAGCGCAATGTCTGACGCGTTTCGAACTGGCACCTCGGGAACATACCCGGCGTCTGCTGCCGATGGTCGACGAGGTGCTGGCCGAGGCGGGTCTGTCGGCCTCGGCGCTGGATGCCGTGGCCTACGGTCAGGGCCCGGGTTCCTTCACGGGGCTGCGCATCGCCGCCGGGGCCGCTCAGGGGCTGGCCTATGGGCTCGGTTGCCCCCTCATCGGCGTCTCGACGCTGGCGGCCATGGCCGTGGGTACCCACTATCGACATCATTGTCGCTATCTGATCACCGCCCTGGATGCCCGAATGGGCGAGATCTATGTGGCGGCCTGGCAGTGTCGTGACGGGGTTCCCGAGGCCCTACTGGCGGAAGCGGTGATGCCGCCGAGCCGGTTGCAGCTCCCCAGGAGTCACGAGGACCATGACTGGGTGGGTGTCGGCTCCGGCTGGGGCTTGTGGGAGGATATGCCCACCGAGGTGCAGGCGGCGATCAGCCAGCATCTGCCCGACGTCGAGGCCGATGCCGCCGACATGGTGCGATTGGCGGCCCGGGCGTATGACGCGGGAGAAGGGCGCCCCCCCCACGAGGTGCAGCCGGTCTACCTGCGCGATCAGGTCGCCTGGACGCAGGCCTCCTGGAAGAAGACGCGTGCCTGAACGCTCGCCGCCGGGTGATCCCGCTCCGGACGACTTGACCCTGAGGTGGCAGGCCGGCCGGCTGGTGCTGGGGGGGAAGGAGAGCCGCCATGGGCATCCGCTGTGCGTGGATTTCGTGTCCGGCGCCGTGGCCCATCGCCGTCGCTTCGGCGGCGGCCGGGGCCAGCTGATCGCTCGGGCCTGTGGCCTGGCAAGGGGCCTGACGCCTTCGGTGGTCGATGCCACGGCGGGCCTCGGGCGTGATGCCTTCGTACTGGCTAGCCTCGGAGCCGAGGTCCTGCTGATCGAACGCGTACCGGCCATCTTCGCCCTGCTGGAGGATGGTCTGGCGCGTGCGCTGGCCGATGCCGACACTCGGGCCATCGCCGAACGAATGCATCTGGTCATGGGGGATGCCACTCATCGACTCGAGGCATTGGTGGCGAAGACCCCGGTGGCTCCCCAGGTGGTGCATCTGGATCCGATGTTTCCGCATCGCGACAAGTCGGCGCTGGTAAAGAAGGAGATGCGCCTCTTTCGCCAACTGGCGGGGGACGACCCCGATGCCCCGAGGCTGCTCGAAGCGGCGCTGGACCTGGCGACGCATCGGGTGGTGGTCAAGCGTCCGCGGGGGGCGGCGCCCATCGAGGGTCCTCGGCCTCGCCATGTCCTCGAGGGCAAGACCAGCCGCTACGACCTCTATGTCCACCGTGCCCTTGTCCCTGCCAAGGAGTGATGGCGAGCGAGGGCATCTCCGGTTCACCTTCGCTCGTCATCGCTTCCCTCGTGCTCTCTGGGATGGGTGATCAACTGGAGACGATGTCGCAGTGTCGGGTCGAAGAGTTCTCTCGTCTGCATGGCGGCCCGGCGAAGCCGGTCGTCGAAGACGAGTCGCTCGTCCTGTTGCCAGACCCATCCCTCCGATTCGAGACTATCGACCAGGGTGACGAACAGCCGCGTATCGAAGAATTCCGGCGCGTCCAGGCCCGACAACACGGCCAGTCGCTCGGCCAGCTGCCGGGTGCGTTGCGACAGGGCCTCGGTGGTCAACCGGGCGGGCCCTGCCTCGAGCAGAACCACCAGCAATAGATACCCTCGCTCCAGGGATGGCTGCATCAGCTGCCCGAGCAGGTCCAGACACTCTCCCGCTTCCAGGGCGTCGTCGGGTCGCCGCCACCGGTCGCCGTCTCGGGTCAGCAAACCCTGCTCGACCAGTTGGTCGAGCCGCTGCGCCAATGCGGCCCTAAGCGAATCTGGTGGAGGAATGACCAGTTCGCGCGCCAGAATCGGCCAGCTGGGGGCCAGTAGCGCCTCCAGGGAATTCAGGCTGTGGGACCCATGATGTCGGAAGGCGAAGGCGGTGAGTCCGGCGAGGGCGAAGAGGTGCAGGGTATTGTTGCGGTACCAGGCCAGCAGCCCGGCCCGTTGGTCGTCGGCGACGAGGATATCGCCCAGCGGATGCCGGCGGCGCTCGATCATGTCCAAGGAAAGGGCCTGGGCAATCCAGTCGTCCGGTTCTCCCTCAGGCACGCTGGCATGGGGGTTGCCGGGTCCCTGTCGCTGTAGAGCGGTCAGCAGGGCCAGTTGCCGGTTCATCAGGCTGAGCTCGATGGCATGGTGGGGTGTCGCGAGAATCACCAGGGCCACCAGGTTGACCGGGTTGAGGCTGGCTGCCGCATTGATGCGACGGCACAGTTCCTCACCGAGCCTGGGTACCAGGTCGTTGAGCCAGGGAGGCGCTGGCTGCCCCAGTGTCTGACGCCATTGGTCGACCTCACCATCGAGGTAATCGGCCAGGATGAGCGGCTCCCCGATGTTCACGGCGACGCGACCGAATGGCTGGCGCAGGTGCTTGAGGGCCTTCAGCAAGGCCAGCGGGGATTCCTTGGACTTTCGCCCGCCGCGTAGCTCGCGTTGATAGCTGGCATTCTCGATGATGCGCTCATAGCCGATGTAGACTGGTATGAAGGCCAGTCGCTGATGGCCGCCTCCGGCGGCACTGCGCAGGAAGGAGCGCAGGGTCATGGCCAGCATGCCGGGGCGTGCCGCCAGCATTCGCCCGCTCCGGGAACGGCCTCCCTCGACGAAGTATTCCAGTGGATGGCCGCGGGACAGCAGACGGTGCAGGTATTCGTTGAAGACGGCGGCATAGAGCGGCTTGTCACGGAAGCTTCTGCGCAGGAAGAAGGCCCCGCCACGGCGAAGGAGAGGACCGATCAGCGGCATGTCCAGGTTGCGCCCGGCGGCGACATGCGGTGGCATCAGGCCCTCACGATAGACAACGTAGGAGAGCAAGAGGTAATCGATATGGCTGCGGTGACAGGGGACATAGACCAGGGTATGGTCGCCGGCGAGCGACTTGACGCGCTCCAGGCCTCGTACCTCCACCCCGTCGTAGAGCCGAGTCCAGAGACGCTTGAGCAGACCATCCATGAAGCGCAGTACCGGGTAGGTCATGTTGGAGGCGATCTCCCGGCCATAGCGCAGGGCACGCCGCTGAAGGCGGTCGGGAGAGAGGTTTTCCCTGGCGGCGAGTTCGCCGATGACCCGGTGTACCTCGGGGCTGAAGGCAACACCCTCGATCAGGGTCCGCCGGTGGGATAGATCAGGCCCCAGTACCCGGGACCGCATGCGACGAAAATGAACCCGCAGCAGCCGTGCCGTCTTGCGGTTGGTCTGCAGGGTATCTCGGTCGTCGAGCAGTTCCCCGAGTCTCAAGGGGGCACCGAAGTACAGCTCGACGTTCTTGCCGTTGATGAGCACCGAGAGGGCACGTCGTAGCCGCCCGGTGAATTGCCAGCTGTCGGCGGCCAGCATCTTCCAGAAGCCGAAGCGTTTGCCCGGGGCCCGCCCCCAGAAAATGCTCACCGGCAGGAGCAGGACCTCCTGGTCGGGATCTCGACGACGTTGGTCGATCAAGGCAACGAAGGGAGCGTCGAGGCGCGAGTGGCGTTTCCAGAGTCGCCTGCCCGCAGAGGGAAGGGCCAGGCAGGTGGGCAGGGTGAGAGTGCCGACTCGGGTCGTCCCGGCGGACGGCGGGAGCCCACGGCGTCGGGTGAGGGATGCCAGCAGCAGTGAATCGGTGAGGGCGGGCCCGGGCAGCACATAGATCACCGGCACGTCGGGGTCCAGCTCGAGCTCTGCGGGAACCGGCTCGATCAGGCGTACCTCGACCCAGGCGGCGATCAGTCGCTCCAGCAGCCGTCGAAACGGCGTCAGCATGGCTCCCAGGGTGATCGGCAGTCGGTGTTGCCAGCGCATTCGGTCCATCCGGTCGATACAGAGTGACTGCAGTATATTCCTCACGGCTCGACCCGTCAGGGACATGGCTTTTACTGGCCAGGCAAACATGCGTCAATGCATTCAATGGATCTGGCGGGAAGTTGTCATGCACGGTATCTGGAGAGAGGCCAATCATTTCGAGTTGCTGCCAGAGGCGGCTCGTTTTCTGCCGGCCATGTTCGAGGCCGTCGGCGCTGCCCGGGAATCGGTGCTGATCGAGCTCTACCTGATCGAGCTCTACCTGATGGAATCCGGTCGGCTGGCCTCGGCGATGATCGAGGCATTGCTGAAGGCGGCCGAGCGTGGTGTGACCGTCATGCTGATGCTCGATGGCTACGGTTCCATGGGCCTCTCCAGCGAGGATCGAGAGCGTCTGGAAACCGGCGGAGTGGCGCTGCGCTTCTTCAATCCGCTGGGCTGGCATTCCCTTGCCAGGAACCTGACGCGGGATCATCGAAAGCTCCTGGTGGTGGATGGCCGGGTGGCCTATACGGGGGGATTCGGGGTCGTGGATGAGTTCCTGGATGCCTGGTACGAGGTGGCGGTGCGCATCGAGGGACCGGTCGTCGCCGACTGGGTACGCCTGTTCTGCCGACTCTGGGATTCCTCCCTGACCCATGGCGGCGGTGAGCCGACACTGGTGCACGACCTTGCCACGACCCTATCGCCCCATGATGATTACCGTGGCATGCGGGGAAGGGTCGTCTGGGGACAGGGATATCGTTACCAGGCGATTCGCCATTCCCTTCAACGCCAGGTCTCGGAAGCTCGACACCACATCTGGATCTGCACGCCTTACTTCGTGCCGACGTTCAGCCTGCGCCTGAAGCTGGCTCAGGCGGCACGACGCGGCGTCGACGTACGAGTCTTGCTGCCCGGCGAGCACAATGACAATCCCGGGGTCCGCTATGCCGGTCAACGCTTCTATGGGAGGCTGCTGCGTGCCGGCGTGAAGATCTACGAATTCCAGCCGACCTTCATCCATGCCAAGTTCTCGCTGGCCGACAACTGGGTCAGCATCGGCTCCTGCAACTTCGACCACTGGAGCCTGCACTGGAACCTGGAAGCCAACCAGGAGGTAGATGATCGACGCTTCGCCAGCGAGGTGGCCGACCTCTTCGAGCGTAATTTCACCTCGAGTCGCCAGATTACTCGTGAAGCCTGGGCCCAACGTCCCCGCTGGCAACGGTTGAAGGAATGGCTGTTCGGCAGCCTGGACGGCCTGTTGACGCGGATGCGCTAAGCGCTTTTCGGGAAGTGCTTAGCGCTTGCCGCGGCCGGGTGGCTTCTTCCTGCGTGGTGCTGGCTTGGTGGCTTCTGGTGGCACCCGGTAATGCAGGTACAGATCGAGTACCAGCTCGGGCAACTGGCTGGCCAGGCTCTCCAACCGCGCGGTGTCGGCGATGAAGTCGGCCATGTCGGCCTCGTCATCGAACAGCCCCGAGAGTGCCATGAAAGGCAGCAGCAGCGTCGCGGCAGCCTCCTCGTCCTCCTCGAACCAAGCCGCCTCCTCGAGGAAGACCCCTTCCATGAAACCGGCGCACCAGTCCCCGACGGGCGTCTCTTCCGCTGGCAGGTCGTCGAGGGTGAGCGAAATGGGCAACTCCGGGAGCTGCCCCTGCTCGAGAGCGGCGATGGCATTGCGGCGGAGCTCATCCAGCAGGCCCAGGATGGTCTCGCGCTCGGTGTCATCGCTGAAGGCCGGTTCGCCATGGAAGAGTTCGGCGACCCAGGTGGCCGGGTCTGCATCACAGGGGGCCACGGCCAGGGCCACGAGAAAGCCATGGGCGCCGATCAGGTCGAGGGCATCGGCATCCACGCGTTCCGAGTCGAGAAAATCATCGAGGCGTTCCAGGGCCTCATCATTGAGCAGGGCTTGGGGCAGGGAGGTATCGGACATCGGTCGTCTCTCGGGGCGGTATGGTCTGGCGGCGAAGCGGCTCTGGTTTCTCTGGCGCTGGGTGTTTCCGGCTCAAGGACTTTACGTGCGCCGCGCCAGACGACATTCTATCACCCCATGAACCAGCCCGTGCTTCCCCATCCCGACCCTAACCGGCTGGCCGGCCTCGATCACCAGGCACTGCTGGCGGCCTTGCATGCCCGTGTCGAGGAGGCCTGGCGATTATGCCGTGAGGTCCATCCGAGCCTGCCCCGACCCGGGGTGTGGTGTGACCTGCGCGGCAGGTCGGCCGGTCAGGCGCACTTCGGGCGGGGAGGTCTGCGCTTCAATCCGGTGTTGTACGACGAGAATCGCGAGACCTTCCTGGTCGAGGTGGTCCCCCACGAGATGGCCCACTGGCTGGTGCATCATCTCGAGGATGGCGACCGGGCGCGTCCCCATGGCCGCGAGTGGAAGACCGTGATGCGGGCGCTCTTCGGTCTCGTACCCAGTGTGACCCATCGGTTCGACACCGCACGGGCCAGCCAGGCCCCCCATCGCTATCGCTGCCGATGTCGTGAACATGCCTTTACGCCCCGCCGCCATGCGCTAGCATGCCAGGGGCGTCGCTATCGTTGTCGCCAGTGTGCCCAGTCCTTGGTTTACCTGGGTCGTTCCGGGTCCTGAATATCCCTGTAACCCATTGTAGAAAAAAGAAAAAATATTGCTACCAATGTCTAAAGGGAAGGCCGGCTATCCGGGTATATCCTGTGAACACGCTTTATGGTGCCGGTGCGACTGCCGATGCCGCGACCGGCGGTACTATTCCGACTGTGCGCTTCCTGATCGAGCACTTCCCGAACGAGCACTTTTCGAAAAGAGGACAATCCATGACCGAACAGCAGAAAGTCTATCCGGTTCGCGAGGATTTCGCGGCCCACGCCAATGCCGACAATGCAACCTACCAGGCCATGTACCAGCAGTCGGTCGACGATGCAGAAGGCTTCTGGTCCGAGCAGGCCAAGCGGCTCGACTGGTTCAAGGCACCGACTCGAATCAAGCACACCAGCTTCGATTCACACAAGGTAGACATTCGCTGGTTCGAGGACGGTGTGCTGAATGCCAGCGTCAACTGTCTCGATCGCCATCTGGACAAGCGCGGGGACCAGACGGCGATCATCTGGGAAGGCGATGACCCCGGCGATGCCAAGCACATCAGTTACCGCGAGCTGCATGCGAGCACTTGTCGGCTGGCCAATGCGCTCAAGGAACTCGGGGTCGGCAAGGGTGATGTCGTCACCCTCTACATGCCGATGATTCCCGAGGCCGCCGTCGCCATGCTGGCCTGTGCCCGTATCGGTGCCGTTCACTCCGTGATCTTCGGCGGTTTCTCTCCGGATGCCGTGGCCCAGCGCGTGATTGGTGCCGATTCCAAGCTGATCATCACCGCCGATGAATCGGTGCGTGGTGGCAAGCAGGTACCGCTCAAGGACAACGTCGACGCGGCCCTGACCCGCAAGGGCACCGACATATGCGAGAAGGTGCTGGTGGTCAAGCGCACGGGCGGCGAGATCGACTGGAAGGAGGGTCGCGACGTCTGGTATCACGACGTCGTCGACAAGCAGTCCACCGACTGTCCGGCGGAAGAGATGAACGCCGAGGATCCGTTGTTCATCCTCTACACCTCAGGATCCACCGGGGCGCCCAAGGGCCTCAAGCACACCACGGGCGGTTATCTGTTGCAGGCCGCCATGACCCATGAATACGTCTTCGACTATCACGAAGGCGAGGTCTACTGGTGCACCGCCGACGTGGGCTGGGTGACCGGCCATAGCTATATCGTCTATGGCCCCCTTGCCAATGGCGCCACCACCCTGATGTTCGAGGGCGTGCCCAGCTATCCGAGCCATGGGCGAATGGGTGAGATCGTCGACAAGCACAATGTCAGCATTCTCTACACGGCACCCACGGCCGTCAGAGCATTGATGGCCCATGGCGACAACGTCATGGACTCCAGTAAGCGTGACAGCCTGCGGCTGCTCGGTTCGGTCGGTGAGCCCATCAATCCCGAGGCCTGGGAGTGGTTCCATCGGGTCATCGGCAATTCCAGATGTCCCATCGTCGATACCTGGTGGCAGACCGAGACCGGCGGCATCATGATCGCCCCGCTACCCGGTGCTACCGACCTCAAGCCGGGCTCCGCGACCCTGCCGTTCTTCGGCGTGATCCCGGCGATCGTCGATAACGAGGGCAACGAGCTCAAGGGCGCCACCGAAGGCAATCTGGTGCTCCTCGACTCTTGGCCGGGTCAGGCACGCTCCATCTGGGGCGATCATGATCGCTTCGTCCAGACCTACTTCTCCACCTACAAGGGGATGTATTTCACCGGTGACGGTTGCCGTCGGGACGAGGATGGCTACTACTGGATCACCGGGCGTGTCGATGATGTGCTCAACGTCTCCGGTCACCGGATGGGCACCGCCGAGATCGAGTCCTCCCTGGTGGCTCACGAGGCGGTGGCCGAGGCAGCCGTGGTCGGCTACCCACATGACATCAAGGGGCAGGGCATCTATATCTACGTGACCCTGGGCGATGGCTTCGAGGAGAGCGACGAGCTCAAGAAGGAGCTCACCCAGTGGGTGCGCAAGGATATCGGCCCGATCGCCTCTCCCGATGTGATCCAGTGGGCGCCCGGCCTGCCGAAGACCCGCTCGGGCAAGATCATGCGCCGCATCCTGCGCAAGATCGCTGCCAACGAATGCGATGGTCTCGGCGACACCAGCACCCTGGCCGACCCCTCCGTGGTCGATGAACTGATCGAGCATCGTGCCAATCGCTGAGACCACGCCTGACGAGATCCTCACTCGCCGGTGATCCGCCCCTCGAGGGCGGATCACACCGGGATCAGGGAACGAACGGCACCTTCCTACGCCGGCCCATATCGGGTTGGCGTTTTCCTGTTCTGTGTCAATCCAGGCGAAAACATCGGATCCGCAAGGGAGATTGCCGGCCTTGCGCCAGGCTCGGTGCTTGGGAATCGCGCTGCGCATGGGGTAACATGCGCTTGATCTCTCATGACGGCGGCCGCCGGCGCGCTGCTCGAGGAACCGGAGGAGGATCCATGGCCTTTGCCCAGAAATTCATCGTAGCCGATGACCATCCGTTGTTCCGTACGGCCCTTACCCAGGCGCTTCGCCAGCTGGCTCCCCAGGCAGAGATCGTGGAGTCCGACACCATGCAGGCCACCACCGAGGTAGTGATTCGCCACCCGGACGCCGACCTGATCCTGCTCGACCTGCATATGCCGGGTGCCCATGGGTTCTCTGGCCTCATACAGTTACGTGGCCAGACACCGGATATCCCGGTGGCGGTGGTATCCGGCAGCGACGAGCCCCATGTGGTGCGTCGCGCCATCGACTACGGAGCCTCCGGCTTCATTCCCAAGTCCTCGTCGCTGGCGCTGATCGCCGAGGCGGTCGGGGAGATCCTCGATGGTGAAGTCTGGTTGCCCCCGGCACTCGCCGAGGCGCTGGGGGAATCCGACGAGGAAGAGACCCGCTTCGCCGAGTCGATCGCCTCCCTCACCCCCCAGCAGTTCCGGGTGCTCAACATGCTGACCGAGGGACTCCTCAACAAGCAGATCGCCTACGAGCTGAGTGTCTCCGAGGCCACCATCAAGGCCCATGTCACCGCCATCCTGCGCAAGCTGGGCGTGCACTCGCGCACCCAGGCGGTGATCGCCGCCCAGAAGCTCGAGGTCGAGCCACCGAAGGTGGAATCCTAGCACCAAGCGCTAGGCGCCCGGCTCGCCTGCAGGGTACGCGTCAGCAGTGCCCGCAGGGCGGCGGGGCGAACCGGCTTGAGGAGAAGCTGGTAGCCCGCGCGGCGGATTTCCTCGGCCACTTCCTCGGTGCGATCGGCGGTAATCACGATGCCGGGTACGGCGCTCTGGAAGCGTTCGCTCAGCGCTTCCAACGCCATCAGGCCGGTCACTTCATTGCCCAGATGGTAGTCGGCCAGCACGGCATCCGGATCCCCATCGAGATGACGCAATACCGACTTGGCCCCCCCGATGCTGGTGGCGGTGAAGACCTCGCACCCCCAGCCGGTGAGCATCGCCTTCATTCCCTCCAGAATCAGGGTTTCGTTGTCGATACACAGGATCCGTGTATTGAACAGCTTGTTGCCCGCTGCACGTCGAGGTGAGTCCTCTCCGTCCGGCGGGGATTGGCGTCGCGCCGCAACGGCCAGAACACTGACCGAGAACATGGTGCCGAATCCCTGCCAGGAACGGACGCGAATCGGATGGTCGAGGATGCGACTCATGCGGTCGGCAATGGAGAGTCCCAGCCCCAGCCCCTTCTCGCTTTCCTTGTGACGGGAGGCCTGATCCAGCCGCCGGAATTCCTGGAAGATCTCGGACTGCTTGGACGCGGGAATTCCCGGGCCGCTGTCCCAGACCTCGATGGTCAACCTGTCGCCGTGGCGACGACACCCCAGCAGCACTCGACCTTCCTGGGTGTAACGAATGGCGTTGGACAGAAAGTTCTGGATGATCCGGCGCAGCATCTGAGGGTCGCTGTCCACCCAGCGACGGGTGGGGACCACCTCCAGGTCGAGTCCACGATCCTCGGCCATTACCTCGAACTCGGCGCGTAATGGTCGGAAGATGTCCGCCAGGGCGAAGTGGCTGCGTCGGGGCGTCAGGGCCCCGGCATCCAGCTTGGAGATATCCAGTAGGGTGCCGAGGAGCTCCTCGGCGGCCTGGAGCGAATTGTCGATATGGCCGATGGTGCGCTTCATGTCCTTGGCGTCCATCTCCTGGGCGAGTGCCGAGGTGAAGAGTCGAGCGGCATTGAGTGGCTGCAGGAGGTCATGGCTGGCGGCGGCAAGGAAGCGTGTCTTGGAGGCATTGGCATCTTCGGCCAGCTGCTTGGCCTGTCGCAGGGCCAGCTCGGCCTCGG
>JAGXGN010000119.1 GCA_024636705.1 Halomonas sp. | reverse complement strand
TCCTCGAAGCGGTCGCTGGGCAGGTGGCGGATCTCCCAGTCGAAGGTGCATTCCCGCGCCATGATGTTGATCGCCGTGCCTCCCTGAATCCTGCCCACGTGTAGGCTGGAGTGCACCACGTTGAAGGCCTCGTCCACCCGCCCCTCGGCGCGCAGCTCGGTCATGATGTCCTCTATGCGGGTCACCAGACGAGCCGCGACATGGATGGCGGAGACACCCTGCTCCACCTGGCTGGAGTGGGAGGCGCGGCCGGTCACGGTGGTTCGCAGGTTGGTGGCCCCCTTGTGGGCGACCACTGGATGCATCATCGTCGGTTCCCCGACGATGACCGCCGATGGCCGAGGGTGATCGGCCAGCAGGCGTTCGATCATGCGTGGCGCCCCGAGGCAGCCGATTTCCTCGTCATAGGAGAAGGCCAGGAAGATCGGCCGGGTCAGGTCCCGTCTCACCCAGTGCGGCACCTGAGCCAGAGCACAGGCGATGAAGCCCTTCATGTCGCAGGTGCCGCGGCCGTAGAGCCGGCCATCACCCTTGTCGACCAGGCTGAAGGGGTCGGTGGACCAGGGCTGGCCATCCACCGGGACCACGTCGGTGTGTCCCGACAGGACAACGCCGCCCGCTACCGCCGGACCGATGCGGGCCAGCAGATTGGCCTTGCCGGCGTCGTCACTCTCGATCCGCCAGTGCGGGACCTGGTGAGCGTCGAGGACAGTCTCGACGCAGCGGATCAGTTCGAGGTTGGAGTCGCGTGATACGGTGGCAAAGGCCACCAGTCGCTCGAGATACGCGAGTGCTGAGGTCATGCGGGCTCCATGGCTGGCTCGGTCGAGGGCCAGACTACCATGATCCGGCGGTTCGGCCAGGCCGCCCTCCCGCCGCACGTCGTGAAGCGAGCATGACAACCGGCCCTTGGCCTATCCTATCGGAAAGCTTGGAGGGAGAGACCCATGAGCCCAGGACAAGACGCCGGGATGGCGTCCACTGTCTCCACGGCCACCAGCCGGCGGCAGGGGGAGAAGCTGAGTGATCGCGTCTACGGTGACATCATCGACAGGATCATCCAGGGCGAATACCACGAGGCTCAGCGGCTCCCCTCGGAAGAGAGCCTGGCGCAGCGCCATGGGGTCTCCCGGCCCATCGTCCGGGAGGCCCTGGCGAGGCTGCGCGAGGATGGCCTGCTGCGCTCCCACCGCGGCGCCGGCAGTTTCGTGTGCCTGCGGCCCAATCGGGCGATGCTCGATTTCGCTCCCCTGGAGAGCCTGGCGGATATCCAGCGCTGTTTCGAGTTTCGAATCGCCGTGGAGGCCGAGGCGGCGAGGCTGGCGGCGCTCAATGCCACCGATGAGGATCGGGCGGACATCTCGGCGGCCTTCGGCCTGCTCGAACGGCGGATTTTCGAAAATGCCCTGGGCGTCGACGCCGACTTCGGCTTTCACCTGGCCATCGCCCATGGCACCCACAATCGTTTCTTCGCCGATACCCTGGTTTCCCTCCAGCCATCGATTACCTATGGCCAGTGTCTGGCGAGGGGGCTTGGCCAGCGTCGTCCCAGCTTTCATCTTCCCGAGGTGCAGGAAGAGCACCGTCGCCTCCACGACAGCATCATCGCCGGTGAGGCCTCCCGGGCGCGCCTGCTCATGCGCCAGCACCTGAGCAACTCGCGCCGCCGCGTCTTTCAGGGTTGACAACCTTTACAACTTTACTAGATTGTACAGGAGGTGCCTGTACCAGCCCTTCCCGCAGTTCGGCTGGATCAGGGCCTTTCATATTCCAGCATAATAATCATATCCGGAGCATGCCATGAATTTCTCCAAATCCACCCTCGTCGGTGCCGTGTCGGCCATCGCGCTTGCCGGCATCGCCGGTAACGTCCAGGCGGACTACCCGGAAGAGGCGATTTCCTACGTGATCCCGTTCAACCCGGGTGGTGAGTCCGACATCACGGCGCGTTTCCAGGAGCCGGTCCTCGAGGAGATCCTCGGCGTCAGCGTCAATGTCTCTCACCGTCCCGGTGGCGGTGGTGCCGTCGCCTGGAGCGAGTTCCAGAACAATGCCGAGCCCACCGGTTATGAGCTGATCGGCGTCAATATCCCGCACATTATCGGCCAGCCGATTCAGCGCTCCGATGCCGGTTTCGAGACCGACAACTGGGAGATCATCACCTTCTTCCATTCCACGCCCAATGCCCTGATCGTCCCGGCCAACAGTCCCTTCGACACCCTCGAGGACCTCGTCGAGTATGCCCGGGAGAATCCCCAGGCCGTGACCCTGGGCGGCAGCGGTACCTACAGCGCCAACCACCTGGACATGCTGCGCCTGGAGCGTGAGGCCGACATCGATCTGACCTATATCCCCTTCAGTGGCACCGGGCCCCTTCCGGCGGCGCTGGAAGGCAACCACGTTGCCGGTATCTTCAACTACACCATGCTCGGTGTGCAGATGGAGGATCGGGTGAAGGTGCTGGCCGTGGCCTCCGAGGAGCGCGTGCCGGCGCTGCCCGATGCACCCACCTTCAAGGAACAGGGCTACGACATCGTGGGCGGGGCCTATCGGGGTGTCGCAGCGCCCGCGGGCACGCCGGATGAGATCATCACGGTGCTCGAGGATGCCTTCGCCGAGGCCAACCGTCGCATCACCGAGAAGCAGGAGCCGCTGGGCTTCGTGATGGAATACATCACCGGTGACGAGGTCGACGAGATCATCACGCAACTCAGGGAAGCCTACGCCCCGATCCTCGAATCAACCGAGTAATCCTGCCGTCCCTCCTGCCAAGGCCCTGATCACGGGGCCTTGGCTTTTCCTGTGTTCATCGTTGCGGCTCCCGAGGGAGTCGTCGGGAGTACTGATTTCATGGACATGCTGCTCGAGGCACTGGCGTCCCTGATGACCTTCGAGAGTATCATCACGGTACTGGTCGGGGTCTCGGCGGGGTTGTTGATCGGCTCCCTGCCGGGCCTCACGGCGACCATGGCGCTGGCCGTGCTCCTGCCGTTCACCTTCTCCATGGAGCCTCTCCAGGGCCTTGTCGCCCTGGGAGCCGTCTACATGGGGTCCATCTATGGTGGCGCCTTCACCGCCATCCTGATCAATACGCCGGGGACGCCATCGTCGATCGCCACCACCTTCGATGGCTACCCCATGGCGCGCCAGGGACGGGCCTACGAGGCGCTGGCCGGGGCGACCATCGCCTCGGTCATCGGCGGCTTGGTGGGGGTGACCTTCCTGCTGCTGTTGGCGCCGCCCCTGGCCCGCTGGGCCGTGGCCTTCGGCCCGTCGGAGATGTTCTGGGTCGCGATGCTAGGCCTGACGCTGGTCGCGAGCCTGTCCAGTGGCTCCTTGCTCAAGGGCATGATCGGGGGCTGTATCGGCATGCTGCTGAGCACCGTCGGAGTGTCCCCGGTGGGTTGGGAAACCCGCTTCACCTTCGGTTTCCCCGCCATGCAGGGGGGGATCGAACTGATCGTGGCGCTGATCGGGCTGTTCGTGATTCCCGAACTGCTGAGCATGGCCGCCGAGGGGCGCAGCAATATCACCGAGAGCGGGGAGTTCGGCAAGGCCAAGGTCGGCATCCGCCAGGTCGCGCGCCATATCCTGGGCAAACCCGTCAATATTATCCGTTCCTGCCTGATCGGCCAGGTCATCGCCATCATCCCCGGGGCGGGGGGCAATGTGACCAGCCTGGTGGCCTACAACGAGGCGAAGCGGTTCTCGAAGGACCCCCAGAGTTTCGGCAAGGGCAATATCGACGGCGTGGTGGCCTCCGAGTCGAGCAACAATGTCATGGTCGCGGGCAGCATGATCCCCCTGCTGACCCTGGGCATTCCCGGTGCGCCACCGGACGCCATCATCCTCGGCGTGCTGCTGATGCATGGCCTGCGCCCGGGGCTCGACCTCTTTACCGAGTCCGGCGTCCTGACCAATGGCTTCATCCTCTCCATGGGCATGGCGGCCCTGATGCTGCTTCCCGTGGGACTACTCGGCGCTCGCCTCATCCACAAGGTGGTGATCAAGACCCCCTACCACTTCATGGTGCCGGCCATCGCCATGGTGACCATCCTTGGCACCTTTGCCCTGCGTAACAGCCTGCTGGACGTCGGCATCATGATGATCATGGGCATCGCGGGGTATTTCCTGCGGCTCATCGGTATCCATGCGGCGCCTATCGTCCTGGGGCTGATCCTCGGGGGAATCGCCGAACAGGGCTATGTGCAGACGATGCTGGCGGCGGTGGTCGATCCGATTCCCTGGCTGCGCCTGGTCGAAAATCCCCTGTCGAAGGTACTGGCCGCGCTGGTAGTCCTGGGGGCCGCCACGGCGATGTTGCCGGCCTGGCTGGAGCGCAGTGGTCGGCTCGACAAGGGGTCGCCGAACCGAGGAGATGATTCATGATCCTGCGTGTGAATACCGACATGGCCGCGGGGGGCTTTGGCCTGGGCTTCGCAGCCCTGTTATGGCTGGGCGGAACGGATATCGGTCGACTCAGCATCCTCTTTCCCCGCGCCGTTCTGGTGATTCTGGTCGCCTTCTCCCTCCTGCTGTTCGTCAAGGGATTCTTCAGGCCGGGGGAGCGCTCCATCGAGATATCGGGTAGCCCGCTGCGGCTGCTGGTCCTGATCCTTCTCCTGCTGGTCTGGTGGTTCGCCATCGGCAAGCTGGGTTTCGTGGTATCGAGCTTCCTGATCATGCTCTTCATCACCTGGTTCCTGGCCAGGGTCGAAGGCCCGGTCTCCTGGAAGCGCTTGCTGCTCTGGACCCCGATCATCGCCGTCATGGTGGGAGGCTTCTATTCCATCTTCACCCAGGTCCTCAACGTCCGCCTGCCCTCGGGCCTGCTGTTCTAGGAAACAATGATGAGAATCACCGACATTCGCGAAGCGCGCGTCTCCATCGCCTCCGACATCGCCAACGCCTACATCTCCTTCTCGAAGATGGATGTCTCGGTGCTGGCCATCTATACCGATGCCAGGGTCGATGGCCGCCAGGTGGTGGGCTACGGCTTCAATTCCAATGGCCGCTATGCCCAGAGTGGCCTGCTGCGCGAACGCTTCCTGCCGCGACTCAGGGAGGCCGACGCCGCCGCCCTGCTCGACGAGAGCGGGGCCAACCTCGACCCCTTCAAGGTCTGGTCGGTGTTGATGGCCAACGAGAAACCCGGCGGCCACGGCGAGCGTTCGGTGGCGGTGGGCATCATCGATATGGCGATCTGGGACATCGTCGCGAAGGTCGAGAACAAGCCCCTGGCGCAACTGCTCGCCGAGCGTTTCGATGACGGCAAGCCAGATGTTCGGGTCCCGGTCTATGCGGCGGGCGGCTACTACTATCCGGGCAAGCAGATCAGCGCCCTGCAGGAGGAGATGCGCGAGTATCTCGGCATGGGTTACACCTGCACCAAGATGAAGATCGGTGGGGTGCCCCTGGCCGAGGACCTGGAGCGCGTCGAGGCCGCCATCGAGGTGGTGGGAGAAGCCGGACGCCTGGCCGTGGATGCCAATGGCCGCTTCGATCTCAGGACCACCCTGGCCTTCGCCGAGGGGCTGGCCCCCTATGGCGTACGCTGGTACGAAGAGGCGGGCGACCCGCTGGACTTCGCGCTGCAACAGCAGCTCGGCGAGCACTATGCCGCGCCCACGGCCACCGGCGAGAACCTCTTCTCTCACCAGGACGTGCGCAACCTCCTGCGCTATGGTGGCATGCGGCCCGACCGTGACATCCTGCAGATGGACCCGGTGCTCAGCTATGGCCTGGTGGAGTACATGCGCATGCTCAAGGAACTGCGCGCTCACGGCTGGTCTTCCCGCCAGTGCATTCCTCATGGCGGCCATCAGTTCGCCCTGAACATCGCCGCCGGCCTCAAGCTGGGGGGCAATGAGTCCTACCCCCATGTCTTCGCTCCCTTCGGCGGCTTCGCGGATTCCACGCCGGTGGAGAAGGGCCTGGTGGCGCTGCCCGACATGCCGGGTATCGGTTTCGAGGACAAGCGTGCACTGATGGCGGTGTTCAAGCAGCATCTGCACTGAGAAACCTGATCTGCGTCAGTGGCGAATCCCGGCGGCGTGACTCACTCTTAAGTGAGGTAACCAAACCGGGAGGTACCTGTCATGACCTATGTCGACGGCTTCGTTCTGCCGGTCCCCCTGGACCGGCTGGACGACTATCTGCGCCTGACTCTCCACGCCGGCAAGATCTGGAAGGAATACGGCGCCCTGGAGTATGTGGAGTGCGTGGGGGATGACATCAGGCCGGGAGAGCAGACCTCTTTCCCCCTGAGCGTCAGGCTCGAGCCGGGCGAGACGGTCGTCTTCGCCTGGATACGCTATGCCTCCCGCAAGGATCGTGACCGTATCCTGGCCCAGGTGCTGGAAGATCCCCGTTTCGGTGACATGATGGACCATGCCGACCTGCCCTTCGACAGCAAGCGGATGTTCTGGAGCGGTTTTCTGGAGCGAGTACGGCTGTAGGGTCTGGCATCAGCGATAGCCGGCCATCAGGCCGCGGCGGGGCTGGCCTTCCTCACCGGCCATCTTGCACAGGCGCTTTTCGGTGTGGGGCCAGCGCATGACGAGAATCATGCTGATCCGTGTCAAGTCGGCCGGCCAGGGATGGACTATCTTGATGATGAGGTGGGCTTGCCAGAAGAGTGACGGCCGGTATTTCCCGGCCCTGACATCTTGGGTTCCCATGGGCCTCGCCATTCGCGAACTACATTCGAGGAGCCATCATCATCATGGCCAAGAAAGCCTCTAAAGACACCGAAAACGTCCCGGTCTCGACCGACAAGTCTGCACCGCAGACCGAGTCCCGGGCCATGAGCCCGTTCCGGGAGTTCGATCGCCTGCTCGATACCTTCTTCGATCGCGGCGGTATGCCGTCGCGCTGGGAGCATCCCCTCTGGCAGCGCTTCGCCGCCTTCAAGAACGGCGTCCTCGAGCTGACACTGCCCAAGCTCAAGCAGGCCAATCGCCGCAAGGTCGAGGTCAAGTAACCATCCGGAATGACCGGCATGCCGGGTAACGCGGCGTGCCGGCTTCCCTGACGTGAGGGAACGAACATGGAAACTACCTGGGTGGTAGTCGCCGATCAGGCACGGGCAAGGCTCTTCTCGGCGTCCGACCAGAGAGGGCCGCTTCAGGAAGTGGAGGACCTGGCCAATCCCGAGGGCCGTCTGTATGACCGGGACCTGAATGCCGACAGCCCGGGACGCGCCTTCGACTCCATGGGTGAGGGGCGCCATGCCATGGGCAAGCACCATTCGCCCAAGGAGCAGGAGGCGATCCGCTTCGCGCATGACGTGGGGGAGCGCCTGGCCGCTGGCTTGCACGACGGTGCCTACCAGCACCTGATCATCAGCGCCACACCGCGCTTTCTGGGATTGCTGCGCGAGACGCTGCCCGAGAGTGTCGCGAGGTGCGTCGTGCTCGAACTGCACAAGGACCTCACGGCCCTGAGCACCGACGAGATCCGGGCACACCTGCCGGAGCGACTGCCCGGGTCGCCCCTTTCCACAGAGGGATAGGGGTCCAGGACCTGGTGGCCGGGACCAGGGGGAGACGATGACCGGCGTGACCCTGTGGCTGAGCGGGGATGTAATGACCGGGCGCGGCATCGACCAGGTTCTGCCGCATCCCGGCGACCCTCGGATCCTTGAGGCCTACATGACCTCGGCCGTCGACTATGTCCGGCTGGCCGAGCGAGTGACCGGCCCCATCCCGCATCCTGTTGATTTCTCCTATGGCTGGGGCGATGCCCTGTCGTGGCTCGACCGCCAGGCCCCCGACCTGCGCCTGATCAACCTGGAGACAGCAGTCACGTCCAGCGACGATGCCGAGCCCAAGGGGATCCACTACCGCATGCACCCCGCCAACCTGCCCGTGCTTTCCGCGGCGGGGGTGGATGCCTGTGTACTGGCCAACAACCATGTGCTGGACTGGGGCCGGGGCGGGCTTTTCGAGACCCTGGCGGTGCTCGGGGAGGCAGGCTACGTCACGGCAGGTGCCGGCCTGGATCGAGTTCAGGCGAGGGGCCCGGCGCGCTTCGAGGTCCCCGGGGGGCGCCTGAAACTCCTGGCCTTCGGGCTTCCCAGCAGCGGCGTGCCCCTGGATTGGGTTGCCGGTGACACCCGGCCCGGGATCAATGTCCTGTCCGAGCTCTCGAGCGAGGCCGTATCGGCCATCGCCGCAGACGTCGCCCGGGGGCGCGAACCCAGGGAACTGGCCATGGTCTCGCTGCATTGGGGCGGCAACTGGGGTTACGCGATCTCTGATGAGCATCGGGACTTCGCCCACCGCCTGATCGACGAGGCCGGCGTGGACCTGGTCTGGGGCCACTCTTCCCATCATGCGCTGGGCATCGAGGTGTACCGCGGCAGGCTGATCCTTTACGGCTGCGGTGACCTGATCAACGACTATGAGGGCATCACCGGCCATGAGGGCTTCCGCGACGAGCTGGCGCTGCTCTACTTCCCGACGCTCAGCCCGACGGACGGCCGCCTGGAACGGCTGATCATGGTGCCCCTGCAGCGTCGGCACTTTCGCCTCAACCGGACCTCCCGCGAGGACGCGCAGTGGCTCTGCCGGCGGCTGTCACGCGAGGGAAGGACGCTCGGCACCCGGGTGCGGCAGGCCGGCCATGACCGGCTGGTGCTGGAGTGGCAAGGCGAGCGGTGAGGCCGTTCAGCTTGTGTCGTGCTTTATTGTCTGTCCTGACCACCGCTTCGACGGCGGCGATTGCCGTGCCGGCGGCCACCTCGGCGGCATCGATGCTGCCGGGTGATACGGCCGTGGTATCCACCTCCAGCCAGGCGCTCTTTCCGCGCAGCTGGTAGATGCTGTCCAGGTAGGCGCTGGTGTGGACGCGCCCCAGCTGCTCGCGAGTGGTCGGCATACCGGCCTCGAAGGTCACCCCGGGGACCGGTTCGAGTTCCAGAAGGTGCCGGATGGCGGAGAGCCGGGCGGGGTGTTCGGGATACTTCCAGGGCACCTCGAGCTGGCCCGGCACGCCGCCGATGTCGAGTTCCCGGGCGGTCGGGCATCATCCCCCTCCCTGTGGCCGCTCAACGATAGCCGGCCATCAGCTCGCGGATCAGCGGGGTGTCCGCATCGCGGTGGGTGGGCAGCTCGAAGCGGGCACGGGCGATGGTGGTGCGCGACAACTCTGCGTGGATCAGCATCTCGCGCTCCTCGGCCTCGGCGAGGAGTTCGCCGCGGGGCCCCAGGATACGCGAGCCGCCCCAGAAGTGGCTGCCGTTCTCCGGCCCGAAGCGGTTGGCCATGATGACCGGCGTGCCGTAGGTCATGGCGTAGAAGCGCACGTTCAGGGCCCAGTTCTGCTCGTTGGAAAAGTCGTCGCTGACGATGCCCGAGGCCGAGTTGATCGGCGCGCAGAGCACCGTGGGGCGGCGCAGCAGGGCGGCATGGACCAGTGCCGGGTTCCAGAGGTCCGCACAGATCAGCTGGGTGGCCGACCAGCCTGGGCGGATCTCGGTATGGGTCAGCTCGCTGCCGTGGGTGAACCACTTGCCCTCTTCCAGACCCCCGTAGGTGGGCAGGTTGAGCTTGCGGTGCACGGCGACGATCTTGCCGCCCTGTAGGATGGCCAGGGCGTTGTAGTACTCGCCGGGACTCGCTTCCTCGACGAAGCCCACTACCGTCTGCATATCGCCGCAGGACAGGGCCAGCGTTTGCAGGCGCGGATCCTCGAGTGGCATGGCCACCTGCATCACGCGATTGCCCAGGCCGTAGCCGGTCAACGAGAGTTCGGGGAAGATCAGCAGTGCCAGCCCCAGTTCGCGG
The DNA here is from genome assembly GCA_024636705.1 of Halomonas sp. GTDB lineage: Bacteria > Pseudomonadota > Gammaproteobacteria > Pseudomonadales > Halomonadaceae > Halomonas. The sequence goes on along the minus strand of JAGXGN010000119.1, from coordinate 6,969 downwards.
GCTTCATCGATACGCTCGAGGTGGCGTTCGAGGTTGTCGTCGACGGCGCCGAGCTCGGCATTGATCTGCGCGGCGCCGACCCTGAGTCTGTCCTGATAGTGCATCTCATCCCCCTGGAAAGAAGGAAGGCCGCCCGTGGGCGGCCTTCCTTGTCGTAGACAATGGCGGACAGTATGCCAGCCATCTCGGGTCGCGTCACAGCAGCTCGTTGTCCTCGAGGAAGGACTGGGCCACGTCTTCGATGTTCTCGCGCTCGACGTCGACCCGCGCGTTGAGCTCGGCCATGGTCGCGTCGTCGAGCAGCGCCGACAGCGCGTTCATCTGCTCGGCGAGGTCGGGGTTTGCCTCCAGCGTCTCCTGGCGTACCACCGGGGTCAGGGCATAGGCCGGGAAGTAGCCCTGGTCATCCTCGAGTACCCGGAAGTCGAAGGCCGGGATGCGACCGTCGGTGGCGAAGACCAGGCCCACCTCGACATCGCCGTCGCGCAGGGCCGGGTAGACCAGGCCGGAATCCATGCGCTTGATGTCGCCGCGGTCGACGCTGAAGTCATAGGCCTCCTGCAGCGGTCGCCAACCGTCCTCGCGGGCATAGAACTCCGCGTTCAGGGCAAAGGTGAGGTCCTCGCCGTCATTGATCGCCTGGGCCAGATCGGAGAGGGTGGCGATGCCGCGTTCCTCGGCGTCCTCCTCGCGCATGGCCAGGGCATAGGTGTTGTTGGCATTGGAGGGCTCCAGCCACACCAGGCCCTTCTCGGCGTCGAGTTCCTTGACTCGCGCGTAGGTCTCCTCCGGCGACAGGCGTTCGGTGACGTCGTTGTAGTTGATCAGCGAGGTACCGGTGTACTCCCAGTAGAGATCGATCTGGCCATTTTCCTGGGCCTGGCGCAGCACGGCGGAGCCCATGCCGGAGCGATTCTCCACATCGTAGCCGAGGCCCTCCAGATACTGGGTCGTCATGTTGGAAAGGATCTGCTGCTCGGTGAAGTTCTTGCCCCCGACGGTGATGTCGGCGACGGCGGCGGTGGTCATGGCACCGGCCAGGGCCAGGCCGGAAAGGGTGGTCATCAGGCGTTTCATGGGTACTTCTCCTTGTGCGACTTCAAATGGTATAGCACGGTTCGAACGATCAGGCGCGCGACGGGTTGACCCCGCGCGGCACCACTAGATAGGCGACCGTGGCGATCAGGGCATCGACGACGATCGCCAGCAGGGCGGTGGGAATGGCGCCGGCCAGCATCATCACCGGATCGTACAGGGCGATGCCGGTAAAGATTAGCTCACCCAGCCCTCCGGCACCGATCAGGAAGGCCAGTGGCACGGTGCCCACGTTGATGGTCAGGGCGGTGCGCATGCCCGCGAAGATCACGTAGAGGCCATTGGGTAGTTCCACCCGAAGCAGGCGCTGGGTCGACGACATGCCGATACCGGCGGCGGCCTCCATCAAGGCGGGATCGATGCCCTTGAGCCCGACATAGGTGTTGCGGGTGATCGGCAGCAGGGTGGCGACAAACAGGCCGAAGATCGCGGGCACCATGCCGATACCCAGGAAGCTCATGGAGAGCGCTAGCACCGCGAGTGTCGGGATGGTGGTGCCGACGTTGAGCACCTGCATCAGCGATTCCGCCCAGCGCGTCATGCTCGGGCGCGACAGCACGATACCCAGCGGGATGGCCACCAGGATCGCTAGGCCACCGGAGATCACCGTCAGCCACAGGTGCTGGACGGCCAGGTACTGCACATCGGGCAGATAGAAGATGAAGTCATCGATGACCCCGGTCGACTGGCTCCATACCCCGGCGAAGAAGATCGCCACCAGCAGGAGTGCACGCAGGGCCCCTTTCAGGCTCTGGATCGGCATCGGCTCACTCCTTGACAGCGCTGTCGGGATTCCGGGTGGCGGCCTCGCGGGCACGGAAGCGTGAACCGAGGTGATGCGTCATGGCACGCTGGGTGATCTGACCGCAGACACGACCCTCTTCGTCCACACAGGGCAGCCAGGTGGCGTCCTGAGAGAACATCAGCGAGGCGACCTTGCGCAGGTCGTCGTCCAACGTCACCGTGCCCGGTACGTTCTCGAAGTGGTCACGACAGTAGCCCTTGGTGGTGCGCGCCTTGGCCCGGGTGATCAGGCCCACCGGCTGGCGCTGGTCGTTCACCATCAGGATGGCGTTCTGATAGCCGTAATCCTCGATGCGGGCCAGCGCCGTCTCCAGAGTGTCGCCGGGGCTCACCGTGGCGATCTCGTCGGAGACTACCTCGTGCACCTTGACCAGGTTGAGACGCTTGAGCGCGCGGTCCTCGCCGAGGAAGGACTCGACGAAGGCGTTCTTCGGTGCGGCCAGCAGGTCGTCGGGCGAGGAGTGCTGCACCAGCTTGCCCTCGCGGAATATCGCCACCCGATCGCCCATCTTGATCGCCTCATCGATGTCGTGGCTGACGAACATGATGGTCTTCTTGAGTTCCTGCTGCATCTTGAGGAATTCGTCCTGTATCACCGCTCTGTTGATGGGATCGATGGCGCCGAAGGGCTCGTCCATCAGCATTACCGGCGGGTCGGCGGCGAGCGCCCTAGCCACCCCGATGCGCTGCTGCTGGCCACCGGACAGCTCGCTGGGGAATCGCTTGAGGAAGGCGTCGGGTTCCATGGAGATCATCGCCATCAGTTCCCGGGCACGCTCCGTGTAGCGCGCCTTGTCCCAGCCCAGCAGTTGGGGCACCACCGTGATGTTCTCCTCGATGGTCATGTTGGGGAACAGCCCGATCTGCTGGATCACATAGCCGATGTTGCGGCGCAGGTCCTGGGTGTTCATGCCGGTGGTATCCTCACCGTTGATGAACACCTTGCCGGAGGTCGGCTGCACGATGCGGTTGATCATCTTCAGGGTGGTGGTCTTGCCGCAGCCCGAGGGGCCGAGCAGGATACAGATCTCACCGCTAGGCACCTTCATGCTGATGTGGTCGGCGGCGACCACCGCGCCCTTGGGCGTGTCGAAGACCTTGGTCAGGTTATCGAGTTCGATCATTTGGCTGTCCTTGTCGTCTCGGTCGTCAGGGGCTCGCTCTCAGGCGGTGGAGATGTCGAGTTCCATGCCCCTAGGCGTCAGGCGCTTCTGAACGTAGAGCAGGGAGTAGTCGACGATGATCGCCAGCAGGCTTACCGCCACGGCGCCGACGATCAGCTGGCGCGGGTCGGACTGGGAGATGCCGCGGCTGATGAAGGTGCCCAGGCCCCCGGCGCCGATATAGGCGGCGATCGCCATGACCCCGATGTTGAGCACCACGGCGGTACGTACCCCGGCCATGATCACCGGTACCGCCAGCGGGATCTCCACCCGCCGTAACCGCTGGTTCGGGCTCATGCCGATTCCCCGGGCCGCCTCGCGCAGCGCCGGGTCGACGTTGTTGATGGCGGTGTAGGTGTTGCGGATGATCGGCAGCTGGGAGTAGAGCAGCACGGCGATTACCGCCGGCACATAGCCGATGCCGTGGCCGATCAGGGAGAGCACCGGGATCATGATGCCGAACAGGGCAATGGAGGGGATGGTGACGATGATCGAGGCCACATAGAGCACAATGCGCGCAGCTTGCTCGTTCTTGGTGATGGCGATGCCGATGGGCACCCCGGTGAGTGTGGCAATCCCCACGGCCACGCCCACCAGGGAAATATGCTCGACGGTGCGCGTGAGCAGCAGGTCTATGTTGTCCAGTGCGTACAGAATCAGTTCCACGTCGACTCTCCTCTTGATCGCGACGGCGCGACGGCGCGCCGGACGGGCCGGAATCACCCCAGGCAGCCGTGCCGCCGTTGGGGCGGTCGGGCACCGGCCGGGATGAAGGAAGGCAGGCGAGCTGCGGCGGATTGCCTCACTCGGCGGATGGAATCTTAACAAACCCGGCTATTTATTGTAGTTGGTAATGAATGACGATGTTCAATGAGTGGAATTGATATCCTTGACTCATGTCGCCTCTTGCCACTGGCCCTCCAGGCGGGTGATTCGCCTCAATGGATCGATAAATTCGACTCAAGATCCGTGAGACTCGCGACGATCGGTCAACCCCGATGCTCCTAGCCGCCCCCATCGTCCGCTTCGGCCAGCTGGGGAGAGGCCACGGCGTCATTCTCCGTGACGATGGCCTCCAGCTCCTGACAGAAGGCCTCCAGGGCCTCGCTGGGGTGGCCGGGGCGGCGATGTAGCTCTACCTCCACCTGGCCCAGAAACGGCAGCCCCTCCTCCTCGCCGACGATACGGCAGCCCTCCGGCACGCTGCGCGGCGTCTTGACGGTGATCGCCAGACCCGCCTGTACCGGGAGGTTGACGCCGGTCGGTGACTGGCTCACGTAGCGTAGCTGCCAACGCCGCTTCTCGCGGCCCAGCGCCGAGAGGGCGTGGGCGCGAAAGATGCAGCCCTCGGGATTGAGGGCCAGCGGCAGCTCCTGCCAGTGGGCCGGTGCCACGTTCTCCGCCGCCACCCATACCATGGGCTCCCAGCCCAGCAGGTGCCCCGACTGGGTGGGGGCATGGCGAATCGACAGCACCACGTCCAGCAGCCCCCCCTGAAAGGCCTCGACGAGCGAGGCGCTGATGTCGCAGCGCACCTCCAGGCGGCTGTCCGGATAGCGCTCGCCGTAGCGGGGCAGCAGCCGGGGCAGGTAAATGGCGGCCTGCTCCTCCGAGGTGCCGAAGCGGATCAGCTCGCCACGTGACAGGTCACCGAGTGCCTCCCGCGCCTCGTCCTCGAGCTTGAGCAGGTGGCGTGCATAGGGCATCAGCCGTTCACCGGGGCCGGTCAGCATCACGCTGCGACTGGTGCGCTCGAACAGCGACTTGCCCAGCTGGTCCTCGAGGCGCTTGATCTGCAGGCTGACCGCCGACTGGGTGCGGTGCAGCACCTTGCCGGCGGCACTGAAGCCCTCGCATTCGGCCACGGTGACGAAGGCGCGCAGCAGCTCGGTTTCCATAATTGATGAGCCTTTGAAATGGATGGTATCTCAATCATTAATTTCAATTATGGATGCGGGCTGATTACCCTGTCCAGTGTCCCGCCGAAACAACGGTAATTCCCGACAACAGGAGCAAAGCGTGATGCACGCCACGCCCGAAACGCAAGAGACGACTTCCCTGCACGGCCTGATCGACCTGGGACGCTACCCCATCGACGACCTGAAAAGCCCGACGGGCCGCGAACTCATCGAGCGTTGCCGCCGCCAGCTCGACGAGGACGGCTGCGTGGTGCTCAAGAACTTCGTACCCGAAGAGGCGCTGGCTCGACTGGAGCGCGAGACCGAGCGTCTCTCGCCGGAGGCCCACTACAACCAGATCGAGACCAACCCCTACAACGGCGCCGGCGCCCCCGAGCTACCGGCCAGCCACCCCCTCAACCGTTTCGATGACCGCACCAATGGCTTCGTGGCCGGCGACCGCATCGACGGCGACACCATTATCCGCCAGGTCTACGCCCATCCCGGCTTCCAGCACTTCATCGGTGCCGTGGTGGGCATGGAGCAGATTCACCAGTACGCCGACCCGCTGGCCGACCTGGTGGTCAACGTGCTGCGTGAGGGCTGTCAGCACCCCTGGCACTACGACACCAACGAGTTCATCGTTACCCTGATGACCCGCCAGCCCCACCGCGGTGGCCGCTTCGAATACGCCCCGGGCATCCGCAGCCCCGAGGGTGAAAACTTCGAAGAGGTCGAGAAAGTGATCGACGGCGATCGCTCGCGCCTCAAGAGCCTCGATCTTCAGCCCGGCGACCTGCAGGTGTTCTTCGGCCGCTACTCACTGCACCGGGTCACCCCGGTGAAGGGCGACAAGGAGCGTCACACCGTGATCTTCGCCTACGCCAAGGAGCCTGGGTTTATCGGCCGGCCCGAGCGCGCCCAGCGTATCTTCGGGCGCATGGCGCCGATCCACGAAAAGCTGCTCAAGGACGGCATGAAGCGCACTGACAGCCTGGCCGACTGAGCCCCGATTCCACGGCTGTAAACAAGCCTTTTCCGATGGCCGCGCAGCAGGCGGTCATCGCCCTGACGACACAGCGAGAATCCCCAATGAGCATCGTAGAGTCAGAAAAACTGACCGACAGCGAACCGGATCAGATTCCGGTCGTGCCCTCGGCCCCGATGGCCAGCGGCGACAGCATCCCCACCGCCTTCGACCCCAAGCAGTTGCGCGCCGGTCGCCTGGAGCGACTGCGCGCCATGATGGCCGAGCAGGGCTACGCCGCCCTGGTGCTGTTCGATCCCAACAATCAGCGCTACGCCACCGGCTCGCGCAACATGTTCGGCTATTTCCTGCGCAACTCCTCGCGCTACGTCTATGTGCCGCTGGACGGGCCGATCATCCTCTTCGAGTATCCTGGCAGCGCTCATATCTCCATGTGGCTGGAGACCATCGACGAGGCGCGCACCTCCAAGGTGGTGTGGTCGGCGGTGAACCAGCGCGACAACCTCTCCTCGGACCCCTTCGGCGTGGAGATCGCCGAACTGGTGGAGGAGCACGGCCGCGGCAACAAAAAAGTCGGCCTGGACCGCTGTGCGCTCAACCTGGCCCGCTCGCTGGAGGCCCAAGGCCTCGATGTCTATGACTGCATGCAGGACACCCTGTACTGCCGGCGTATCAAGACCCCCGAGGAGATCGCCTGCCTGGCCCAGTCCATGGCGGCAAGCGAAGCCTCGGTGGCCGAGGTGGAGGCGGCGATCAAGCCCGGCATCACCGAGAACGAGCTGTTCGCCATCATGTATGGCGAGGTGATCAGGGGCGGCGGCGAGTTCATCGAGACCCGCCTGCTCAACTCAGGGCCGCGCACCAACCCCTGGTTCCACGAAGCCAGTGACCGCAAGATTCGCCCCGGCGAGCTGGTGGCGCTGGACACCGACACCATCGGCTGCCATGGCTACTACTCCGACTTCTCGCGCACCTTCCCGGTGGGGCCGGGGCGCCCCAGCGCCTACCAGCGCGAGATCTA
>JAGXGN010000118.1 GCA_024636705.1 Halomonas sp. | reverse complement strand
GCAGGAAACTGCCGAGCTGAACCATGCTCAGGGGCTCCTTGAAGACCAGCAGGGCGATGAAGAACTGGAGAGAGGGATTGAGATACATCAGGAAGCCCAGGGTGGCCAGCCTCAGGCGCCGTGCCGCTCCGGCGAAGGCCAGTAGTGGCAGGGCGGTGATAACGCCGCTGGCGACCAGCAGGGTGGTGGTGCGTCCATCGTCGAGGAAGTGGGAGAGCTCGGCCTGGGTGAGCCAGCCCAGGGCCAGCAGTCCCAGAGGCATCAACAGCAGGGTCTCGACGAAAAGGCCCGAGAGGCCGTCCAGCGGCACCTGCTTGCGCAGCAGGCCGTAGGTGCCGAAGCTCAGCGCCAGGGTCAGGCTGATCCAGGGCAATTCACCGAGCATCACCAGCTGCATGCCGATCGCAAGGCCTGCCAGTCCCACGGCGAGTGCCTGGAGGCGGTGCATGACCTCCTTGAGCACCAGCATGCCCAGCCCGACATTGACCAGGGGCGTCAGGAAATAGCCCAGGCTTGCCTGGAGGACCTGGCGACTCTCCACGGCATAGATATAGAGCCCCCAGTTGATCGCGATCAAGACGGCACAGCCCAATACCCTGCCCAGGCGCGAGGGTTCCATCAGCGCGTGGCGGACCGGTGTCCAGCGACCCAGGAAAGTGACCAGCCCCACCAGGAAGAGGCAGGACCAGATGACACGGTGGATCAATACTTCCAGCGCCGGCACGCCCTCGAAGAGGGCAAAGAATAACGGAAAGCAGCCCCACATCAGGTAGGCGGTCAGACCGAAGGCGACGCCCTTCGTCGCGTCGGGATCAGCAGGGGAGATGACGGACATGCAGGCCTCGTCGGGCAAAGACACTAACTTAGCAGCCTATCGGAATTGTGGCCATTCCCGATGGATCAGGCCCTGGCGGCTGACGTCTCGACCCGCCTGGGGTAGTCTGGACAACAGGATTCACTGAAGCGGAGCCCCTCATGAGCGAACTGCGAACTACCCTGGTGCAGTGCGATCTGCGCTGGGAAGATCCCGCTGCCAACTGCCGGATGCTGGAAGAGACCCTGGGCGATCTGGGAAGTCAGGATACCGACCTGATAGTGCTGCCGGAAATGTTCGCCACTGGCTTCACCATGAATTCGCGAGACATGGCCGAGCCCATGGAGGAGAGTGCCACGGTGGCCTGGTTACAGGCGCAGGCTCGCCGGCGTGGCTGTGTCGTCACCGGCAGCGTGGCCGTGGTGGAGACGGGTAACTATTTCAATCGGCTGGTCTGGGCGAGACCCGACGGTAGTCTTGTGACCTACGACAAGCGTCATCTCTTCCGTATGGCCGGTGAGCACGAGCGCTACGCCATGGGTCATGAGCGGGTGATCGTGGAACTCAAGGGGTTCCGCCTCCTGCTTAGTGTCTGTTACGACCTGCGCTTTCCGGTCTGGTTGCGGCAGCACCCCGACCCGGGTGAGCACTTCGAATACGACCTCCTGCTCTGCGTGGCTAACTGGCCGGCGCCTCGACGCCATCCCTGGCGGATTCTTCTTCAGGCCCGGGCCATCGAGAACCTGTGTCCGGTCATCGGCGTGAACCGGGTCGGCGAGGATGCCAAGGGCCTGGCCTACGCCGGCGATTCCATGCTCGTCGATGCCAAGGGCGAGGTGTTGATCGACGAAGTCCCGGATATCCCCTTCGTCCGGACGGGTCACTTGTCGCTGGAGGACCTGCAGGCGTTTCGCGAGAAGTTTCCCGCCTGGCAGGATGCCGACCACTTCGCACTTGCCGATGGGGTGGGGTACTGATGCGCCTGGACCGTTTCCTGTCCGAGACGACCGAGCTCTCGCGCAGCCTCGCCAAGAAGGCGCTGCATCGCGAGGAGGTAGAGGTGGATGGAGAGGTGATCAAGAATCCCGCCACCCAGGTCGACCCGAACAGTCGCGTCATGTGGAAGGGTCTGCCGCTTGCGCTGGTCGGGCTGCGCTACGTGATGCTCAACAAGCCGTCTGGCGTCGAATGCAGTGCGCGGCGTGGCCGTTATCCGCTGGTCAGGGAGCTTGTCGACCTGCCCCATGTCGAGCGCCTGCAGACGGTGGGACGGCTCGACGTGGATACCACCGGCCTGGTCCTGCTGACCGACGACGGTCAATGGTCGCATCGGGTCACTTCGCCCAAGCGGCGTTTTGGCAAGGTGTATCGGGTCAACCTGGCCGAGCCGTTGAGCGGTGTGGCCCTGGATCGAGCCGTTGCGGATTTTGCCGCCGGCATACAGCTGGAAGGGGAAGAAAAGCGCACGCGGCCTGCCGAGCTTTCCATGCGCACACCGACCGAAGCCGAGCTGACGCTCCATGAAGGCAAGTACCACCAGGTAAAACGCATGTTCACGGCCATCGGCCAGCATGTCGTGGCCCTGCACCGCGAGTCGATCGGACCGCTGACGCTGGGTGACCTGGCACCGGGCGAGTGGCGCGAACTCGGTGAAGGGGAAATCGGGCAGTTCTGATTGCATATATTATACCGTTATCTTTTTTATTAACCCTACATATAAAACGGAAATTACAGGGTACGGCTAGTCCTTCCGGTTATATATATATAACCTCATGTATTCTTTGATGTTCTAAGCGTAAATCCGCTAGAATAGGAAAAAGCATGACAGGAGTCTTATCATGTCAAATTGTTGCAATGACCTGAGCCCAATCGGGCATGCTGATGTGGATATCATCCACATCAGCCGTGGCTTCAATCGCCGCGCTCTGCTGAAGGGCATGGCCGGTGCCGCGGGGCTGGCACTGCAACCCAAGCTCCTGCTGATGGATGAACCCTTCGCCTCCCTGGACGCCATCGTGCGTCACTACCTCACCGAGGATCTGTGTTGGGCCTCTTCCTGGGCCTGATCGGCGGGGCCCTGCTTGGCTTCATCGCCGCCCTGGCGCGTCCGGTTGCCGAGTTGCTGGAACCCGTGATGGCCATGCTCAATGCCATCCCCCGGGTCATCCTGGCGCCCTTGTTCATCATCTGGCTGGGAATCGGCATCGCCTCCAAGGTGGCACTGTCCTTCATCCTGGTGGTGGTGCTGACCTTCTTTGCCGTCTACAACGGCATTCGTGACGTGGATACCCGCCTTGTCGAGCGTGTGAAGACCCTCGGCGGCGGGCCCCTGGTACTGCTGCGCGAGGTCTATATCCCCTCGGTGGTGGCCTGGGTGATGGGCAGCCTCAAGGTGGCGGTGGGCTTTGCCTTCACCGGCGCCGTGGTGGGCGAGTTCGTCGCCTCAAGCCGTGGCCTGGGCTACCTGCTGAAGGGCGTTCCTGCCTTGCGCCGTGACCGTGCCTCAGCGGGCCCTGTCCAGATCGGCCGCTTCCAGCAGTGCTCGGGTATAGCCACTACGCGGGTTCTTCAGAACCTGCAGGCAGTCGCCTTCCTCCATCACCTCGCCGTCCTTGAGGACCATCACGCGGTGGGCCATGGCCCGCACCACGGCAAGGTCGTGGCTGATGAAGAGGTAACTCAGGCCCCGGCGGGCCTGGAGGCCACGAAGCAGTTCGACGAGTTGCTTCTGTACGGTTCTGTCCAGCGCCGATGTCGGCTCATCGAGCACCAGCAATTCTGGTTCCAGAATGATGGCGCGCGCCACGGCGATGCGTTGGCGCTGTCCCCCGGAGAACTCATGGGGATAGCGGGAGGCACAGTCCGCCGGCAGCCCGACCTCCAGCAGGGTGGCCTGGACGCGACGCACCACCTCGGCCTCTTCCATGGCAGGATAATGGAAGCGCAACCCCTCGCTGATGATTTCCGAGACTGGCAGGCGAGGTGATAGTGAGCCGTAGGGGTCCTGGAACACGACCTGGAAACGCCTGCGTTGACGACGCAAGGCCTTACCGGTCATCAGGTCCAGGCGCTTTCCTCCGAAGTCGATCTCGCCTCGACACGGCGCGAGCCTCAGTATCGCCAGGGCCAGGGTGGTCTTGCCAGAGCCGGATTCTCCCACGATCCCCAGCGTCTCGCCGGGGGCGATATGCAGGTCCATCGGCTTGACGGCCTCGAAGGCAGGGGGTCGAGGGGAGAAGAGACGCTTGGGGCGCTGGAAACTGACCGATAACCGCCGGGCCGCCAGGAGAGGCGCCCCCGCCGCTATGCCTTCGGGACGACCCTCGGGTTCTGCAGCGAGAAGGCTGCGGGTATAGGGACTCCTTGGCGACCGGAAGACGTCGGCTACCGGTCCCGTCTCCTGCTCCTTGCCCTGATAGAGCACACAGATGCGGTCGGCGTGACGTCGCACCAGGTTGAGGTCATGGGTGATGAAGAGCATGCCCATGTGGTGCTGGTCGCGTAGTTCGGCGAGCAGGGCGAGGATCTCCTGCTGTACGGTGACGTCGAGCGCCGTCGTGGGTTCGTCGGCGATCAGCAGTTCCGGATTGTTGGCGATCGCCATGGCGATCATCACTCGCTGGCGTTGGCCACCGGAGATCTGGTGCGGCCAGGCATCGAGCGGCTCTGCGGCCCTGGGCAGCTTGACCTGCTCCAGCAGCTCCCGGGTGCGCGCCCGCGCGGCCTTGCCGGTGAGCCCCTGATGGAGGCCCAGGGTCTCGCCGATCTGCTTGCCAATGGGGTGCAAGGGGTTGAGCGAGGTCATGGGCTCCTGGAAGACGAAGCCCACCCGTGCGCCGCGCATGCCTCGCCAGCCCCGGGCGGACAGGGTGGTGAGGTCGGTGTCGCCCAGCCTGCGCTCTCCCTCGACGCGGGCATTGGGGGGCAGCAGATTCATGGCGCCGAGCGCCGAGACCGACTTGCCGGAGCCGGACTCGCCGACCAGGGCGAGGGTCTCGCCGCGGTTGACGGTGAGCGACAGTCGCTCGACCACGGTGACCTGGTCGAAGGCGATGGTCAGGTCGTGCAACTGCAGCAGGGGGTCAGACATCGGCCTGATTCCTCGCTGCCGGGGAAGGGCTGGCGGCATGCTGGATATGGCGGGGGTCGAAGGCATCGCGCAGCCCCTCGCCGATGAAGACCAGCAGCGAGAGCATCACCGAGAGCGTCACGAAGGCGGTGATGCCAAGCCAGGGGGCCTGGAGGTTGTTCTTGCCCTGAGCGACCAGTTCGCCGAGCGACGGTGACCCCGGGGGCAAGCCGAAGCCCAGGAAGTCCAGGGCGGTGAGAGTAGTGATGGCCCCGGTGAACAGGAAGGGAATGAAGGTCAGGGTCGCCACCATGGCATTGGGCAGCACGTGACGCCACATGATCAACCTTGGGGTCAGCCCCATGGCCTTGGCGGCGCGCACGTATTCCAGGTTTCGGGCGCGCAGGAACTCGGCGCGGACCACGTCGACCAAGCCCAGCCAGGAGAACAGCAGCATGATGCCAAGCAACCACCAGAGGTTGGGTTCCACCAGGCTCGCCAGGATGATCAGCAGGAAGAGCATCGGTAGCCCCGACCAGATCTCGGTGAAGCGCTGACCGATCAGATCGACCTTGCCGCCGAAGTAGCCCTGGATGCCGCCGGCCAGCACCCCCAGCACCAGCGATCCCGCGGTGAGCACCAGCGCGAAGATCACCGAGAGCCGAAAGCCATAGATCACCCTGGCCATGACGTCGCGGCCCTGGTCGTCGGTGCCCAGCCAGTGCCGGGTGGTGGGCGGCGACGGGGCCGGATGGTCCAGTGCCATGTCCAGGGTCTCGTAGGAAAACGAGATCGGCGGCCAGAGCATCCAGCCGTTGGCCATGATCTCGTCGCGCACGAAGGGGTCGCGGTAGTCGGCGGGGCTGGGCAAAAAGCCCCCGAACTCGGTATCGGGGTAGTCCATCAGCACCGGCAGGTACCACTGACCCTGGTATTGCATGACGATGGGCCGGTCGTTGGCGATCAGCTCGGCCAGCAGGCTGACCACGAAGAGGACCGCGAAGACCCACAGCGAGAGCCGGGCCCGGCGGTTGTCGCGGAAGACCGCCAGGCGACGCCGCGTGATGGGAGAGAGATCGGGCGAGCGCAGTGACATCGGTTCAGGACTCCCGTGTCTCGAAGTCGATGCGCGGGTCCACCCACACATAGGTCAAATCGGAGATCAACTTCAGGAAGAGCCCGATCAGGGTGTAGAGATAGAGGGTGCCGAAGATCACCGGGTAGTCGCGTTGCATGACCGCCTCGAAGCCCAGCAGGCCCAGGCCTTCCAGGGAGAAGATCACCTCGATGAGTAGCGAGCCGGTGAAGAAGATGCCCACCAGGGCGGCCGGCAGGCCGGCGATGATGATCAGCATGGCATTGCGGAACACATGGCCGTACAGCACCCGCAGGTCGCTGGCTCCCTTGGCGCGGGCGGTCAGCACATACTGCTTGTGGACCTCGTCGAGGAAGCTGTTCTTGGTCAGCATGGTCAGGGTCGCGAAGCTGCCGATCGCCGAGGCGATCACCGGCAGGGTGATATGCCAAAGGTAGTCCTTGACCTTGCCCCAGGCGGAAAGCGTGTCGAAGTCCGACGAGGTGAGGCCGCGCAGAGGAAAGACATCCCAGTAACTGCCGCCGGCGAACAGCACGATCAGCAGGATGGCGAACAGGAAGCCCGGGATGGCATAGCCGACGATCACCAGCCCGGAACTCCAGACATCGAAGCGCGAACCGTGGTGCAGGGCCTTGCGGATGCCCAGCGGGATGGACACCAGGTAGACCACCAGAGTGGTCCAGAGTCCCAGGGAGATGGATACCGGCAGCCGCTCCAGCATCAGGGTGATGACCGCCTTGTCGCGAAAGAAGCTCTCGCCGAAATCGAAGCTGGCATAGTCGACGATCATGCCGAGGAAGCGCTCGTGGGCGGGCTGGTCGAACCCGAACTGTGTCTCGAGCTTTTCGATGAATTCGACGGGTATTCCCCGGGCACCCCGGGATTCACCACTGGCCGTGGCATCGCCGCCGCCGCCTTCCATGCGAGTGCTGGCCTGGCTGGAGAGGCCCTGAAAGCGGGCCAGCCCCTGGTCGATGGGACCACCCGGGGCGGCCTGGACGATGATGAAATTGAGCAGCATGATCCCCAGCAGGGTGGGAATCATCAGCAGCAGGCGGCGCAGTACATAGGCGGCCACGGCGTATCCTTACTCCACGGATGATGGCAGCCGGCAGGTCGCTTGCCAGGCAGGCCGTTCGGTGCCGTTCAACGGTTGCGCTGGCGAGACTCGATCTCGGCCCCGCGCTCGGGATCCACCCACCATGCGGCCAGGTCCAGGTTGTACTCGGGGAAGGGTTCCTGCCAGCCGAACTTGTCCCACAGCGCGATACGTGTCTGTCCCAGGTGCCATTGGGGAATCACGTAGAAACCCCAGCGCAGCACGCGGTCCAGGGCCCTGGCGGCCGTGTCCAGCGCCTCGCGGGAGTCGGCGCGGATGAGCGAGTCCACCAGCGCGTCGATCACCGGGTTGCTGAGTCCGATCAGGTTACGACTCTGCGGCACCTCGGCATACTCGCTGGTCCAGAAATCACGCTGCTCGTTTCCCGGGTTCGCGGACTGGGGGAAGCTGCCGACGATGATGTCGAAGTCGAAGCGGCGCAGCCGATTGAGGTACTGGTTGACGTCGACGACGCGGATGTTCCCCTCGATACCCAGCTTGGCCAGGTTCTGCAGGAGAGGCTGCACCACCCGTTCGAACTGGGTGTCATAGAGCAGCACCTCGATGCGCAGGGGCTCCCCGGACTCGCGATGGGTCATCTTGCCGTCACGGACCACATGGCCGGCCTCGTTGAGCAAGTCGAGCGCCCTGGCCAGCCGTGGTCGCATCTCCTCTGGATGCTCGATGGGCAGGGGCTCCTCGAAGAAACGCTCGGGCAATGCCTCGCGGTGTGGCTCGAGCAGCGCAAGCTCGGCCTCGCTCGGCAGGCCCTCGGCGGCCATCTCGGAGTT
>JAGXGN010000117.1 GCA_024636705.1 Halomonas sp. | reverse complement strand
GGTGGTGGCCGAAGGGATCGAGGACCTGGGTTGCCTGGCACTGCTCGAGCGGTTTGGCTGCACCCATGTCCAGGGTTTCGGCCTGTCGCGGCCGGTACCTGCCGCGATCATACCCGAACTGGCCGGGCGTCAGTTGCCGAGCCTCGACAGTATTGCCGCCAGCGGTGCGTCACTGGGCAGTATGCCGTAGGCGGGGCTCGCCTCGTCCAGCACTCCTGCGCTGCCGAACTCGCCTCCTGGTGGCGATAGCCGTCGTGCCGCGGTCCGTGGGTGATGCCGTGGTCCTGACTGGTTAGGCTGAATCCTTTCGCAGGGAGACACCCATGACTGACCCGCTTGGCTCGCAAGCGATGCCGCCCCCGCTTATCGCCGATGAACGCATCCAGCTGGTGGATGCCCGTAACCGGCCCTGTGGCAGTGCGCCTCGCGCGGCCATGCGCCGTTTTCGTTACTGGCATCGGGCCACCTATATCCTGGTGCTCAACGCCCAGGGTGAGCTTTGCGTCCAACGCCGGACCCTGACCAAGGAGGTCTTTCCCGGCGGCTTGGACCTGGCGGCCGGTGGCGTCGTGGGGGCCGGGGAGGCCGTTCATCTGGCGGCGCGCCGGGAACTGGCCGAGGAACTCGGCATCCGGGGCGTGCCCCTGCAGCATGTGCTCGAGTTTCGCCATGCGAAGGGCGGCAACCATATCTTCGGCAGTGCCTTTCTCGTCCGCTTCGATGGCCCCCTGGAACTCCAGCCGGAGGAGGTCGCCGAGGTCTTCTGGCTGGCCCCCGAGGAGGCGCTGGCACTGGACGGGGTGACACCGGATACCCGCCAGGCGGTGGAGGCGCTCCTGAAGGCCGGTGTCCTGGAGGTACAGGCATGAATCGACACGCCACTCTCGACAGCCTCGAGGCGTTGATTGCCGCGCTTGAAGCGGTGGTGCTGGGCAAGCCCCGGGAGGTACGCCTCGCCCTTTGCTGCCTGCTGTGCCGCGGCCACCTGCTGATCGAGGACCTCCCCGGCCTGGGCAAGACGACCCTGGCCCAGGCGCTGGCCAGGGTCACCGGGCTGGACATGCAGCGCCTGCAGTTCACCAGTGACCTGCTGCCCGCCGATGTGCTGGGGGTGTCGGTGTTCGACCCCCGCGAGGCGCGCTTCACCTTCCATCCTGGCCCGGTCTTCCACGGCCTGCTGGTGGCCGACGAGATCAATCGTGCCTCGCCCAAGACGCAGAGCGCCCTGCTCGAGGCGATGGAGGAGGGGCGGGTCACCGTGGAGGGCGAGACGCGCCTCCTGCCGGACCCCTTCTTCGTCATCGCCACCCAGAACCCCCAGGAGCAGGCGGGTACCTTCCCCCTGCCTGAGTCCCAGCTCGATCGTTTCCTGATGCGCCTCTCCCTGGGCTATCCCGATGCCCGGGCCGAGCGGGAGATCCTGCGCGGCCATGCCGGTCGGGTGAAGCTGGGCTCGCTGCCGGCACTGCTCGATGCCGAGCGGCTGCTGGCCTGGCAGGCGCGCCTGGATGACATCCATGTGGCCGACGCCCTGCTCGATTATGTACAGGCCCTGGCCGCGGCCAGTCGCGAGCATCCCGAACTGGCCTGGGGGCTGTCGACCCGCGGGGTGCTGGCGCTGCTCCAGGCCTCGCGGGGCTGGGCGCTGCTCGAGGGCCGTGACCATGTGCTCCCCGAAGATGTCCAGGCCGTCTGGGTGCCGGTGGTCGGTCACCGTCTCAGCAGCGGCCGCCGCGAGGAGGGTGAGGCCCTGGCGCGACACCTGTTGTCGCGTGTGCCGGTGATGAGGTAACCCCGCATGCCGATCGCCTCCGCTGTCTGGCCCAGGACATTCCTCGCTCGCTGGAAGCGTCGCTCGGCGGCGTCGCTGGCACTGCCCTTGCCACAGCGGCGGCTCTTCCTGCTGCCGACTCGCTTCGGTCTCGGCTGGGCAGTGCTGGTGGTGGTGCTCCTGCTGTTCGGTATCAATTACCAGAATACGCTGGCCTACATCCTGGCGTTCTGGCTGTTTTCCCTGGGTGTCGTGGTGTTGCTGCGCACCTGGCGCAACCTGCTGGGCGTCCGCGTGGCACTGCGCCTGCCGGAGGAGGTCTTCGCCGGTGGCGAGGCACGACTGGGCCTGGTCGTCGAGGGCCGTCGTCCGCGTACGGCCCTGGAGTTCCATGCAGAAGGCGCATCGCTTCGCCTCGACCTCCTCGAGGGTCGAGGCGAGGGCGTCCTGGCGCTTGGGGCGCCCCGGCGTGGCATCCAGGCACTGCCGTTGCTGCGCATCGAGACCCGCTGGCCGCTGGGGCTGGTGAGGGCGCTGGCCTGGCTGGACGTCGCCGACGAGATCCTGGTCTACCCGCGTCCCCTCGACGATGAGGAGAGCCTCCATCGCCTCTCGGGTCCCGGCCTCGAGGCGAGCGATTTCGCCGGCCTGCGACGTGCCGAGCCGGGTGACAGCCTGGCGCGCCTGGCCTGGAAACAGTGGAGCCGGACAGGTGTGCTAGCCACCAAGGCCTTCAGCGTGCCGCCCCGTCAGCAGCTATGGCTCGATTACGATGCCTGCAAGGGTGATGCCGAGCGGCGCCTTTCCGTGCTCTGTGCCCGGGTCCTGGCCCATCACCAGGCCGGTGACCGCTATGGCCTGCGGCTGCCTGGCATGACCCTGGCACAGGGAGAAGGGGCGCGTCAGCGTCGTCTGGCCCTGGCGGCCCTGGCACGCTTTCGCTCACCCGCGCCGGGGGAGATGCCGTCATGAGGTGGCGATGGCGCTCAGGGTCTGCAGGCCCTGCCGTGCTGGCCGACGGGCATGCCCTGAGTGCGGCCATGCTGCGGCAGCTGTTCATCGGTCAGTGCCTGGTGCTGGCCTTGCACCTGGCCTGGATGCCGGCCTGGCTGGCGGGCATCGCCCTGGTCGTGGCCGGCTATCGTTACCTGCAGTTGCGTCGGCGCCTGCCCAGGGCCGATATCCTGGTGCGCCTGGTGGCGGTGGGCCTCCTGCTGGTGGCGCTGTGGCTGCAGTTCGGCACCCTGCGTGGCATGGATGGCCTGATCGGCCTCCTGCTGGGCGTCTACCTGCTCAAGCTGCTCGAGACCCATGATCGGCGCGATGCCCGGGTCGTGGTCCTCATCGGGATGGTGGCCACCACCGTCGCCTTCCTGCATGACCAAGGCCTACTCATGGCCGGTGGTGCCCTGCTGGCGCTGGCCTGGTTGGTACAGTCGCTGGTATGGCTCAGTGGAGCGACCGGGGTACGCCAGGCCTGGCGGGAAACGGCCTGGTTGCTGCTGCTCTCGGCGCCCCTGATGGGGTTGCTCTTCGTGAGCTTCCCGCGTCTCGGGCCGTTGTGGAGCATGCCGCAGATCGACCAGGCCTCCACCGGCCTCACCGACACGATATCCCCGGGGGATATCGCCAACCTGGCGCGCAGTGATGCCCGCGCCTTCCGGGTCAGCTTAGAGGGGCGGGAGCCCGATCCTGACGAGCGCTACTGGCGCGTCTACACCCTCTCGCATTTCGACGGTATCCGCTGGACGCGGGCGACCCCGCAGGAACTCTCGGCCACCCTGGGTCGCTCCGAGGAGCAGTTCGTGCGGCTCGGGCAGCGTTCTCCCTGGCAGGAGAGTGACTCGCCCCGCTTCGTCGGCGAATTCCTGCTGGAGCCCGACAGCCGCCCCTGGCGGCCGTCCCTGGGCGCGCCCCTGGCCACCGATAGCCGCCATCGCTTCCTGGGCGACGGCACCCTGGAGGGGATCGAGGCGCTCGGCTCGCGCAGCCTGGTAAGGATCGAAAGCAGCGGCCGCGCCCCGGCCTGGCCCGACCCGGCGGGGGCGAGGTGGCATACCCTTCTGCCCAGGGACAGCAATCCCCGCACCCGGGAGCTAGCCGAGCGACTCTGGCGCGAGAACGGCGCCGACCCGCGGGCCTTCCTGGCCGCCGTGATGGACCGCTTCGGGGAGGCTCCCTTCCGCTACTCGCTGTCGCCCCCCCGGTTGACCACGGCCGACCGCGTCGATGAGTTCCTGTTCGAGAGCGGCGTCGGGTATTGCACCCACTATGCCTCGGCGATGGCGGTGCTGGCGCGTTCGGTGGGCATTCCGGCCCGGGTGGTGGCCGGCTTCCTGGGCGGAGAGCGCCATCCGGACGGCTATTTCACGGTACGTGACTATGATGCCCATGCCTGGGTCGAGGTCTGGCTGGATGGGGCCTGGGAGCGACTCGATCCCACCGCGGCCATCGCCCCGGAGCGCATCGACCAGGGGGCCCAGTCGATCCAGGAAGGGGCCGATGCCTTCCTGGCCGATTCGCCCTTCTCGTCCCAGCGCATGCGTGACATCGGCTGGGCGAACCGACTGCGACTGGACTGGGAACGGCTGGAGTATCGCTGGCAGTGCAGCGTGATCGGCTTTCAGCGTGAGGCACGCGGCGCCTTCCTGAACCGAATCGCCGACGGGCTGGGCGATTTCTGGCGTTGGTGGGGCGGCCTGATGCCGGGCCGCGGTGTCCTGGCGACCCTCCTTACCCTGGGCGTCGCCCTGGCGGGCATGGCGGGGGCAGGGCTCCTGCTCGGGCTGTGGTGGCGAGAGACCCGGCGGCGTCGCGATGAACGCGTCCAATGGCTCTCCCTTCAGGCCTGGCTGTCACGCCGTGGCCTGGGTCCCGAATTCGGCGAGTCGCCCTCGGCGCACCTTAGGCGCATCGCCCCGCGAGCCGGTGCGGCCGGACCCGCCCTGGAGGAGTCCGCCGGGCATATCGAGCGCCTCGCCTATGCGCCGGTGGGGAGCGACGAGCGACGTGAACGCCTGAAGCGATTGGCCCGGCGCGTGGCGGAAGTGCGGCGCAGGCTGAGACGCCGGGGTTCAGGGGCCTGACCGGGTAGGATTCGCGACACGACGAGACCCGCGAGGCTGGCGTGCAGGCGACGGCCGTGGCATCGTGTGAATCATCATTGCTGAAGTCATTTTCATGTCCATACATGATTACCAATGCCGCACCCACCGCGGCGAGCCCTTCAACCTCGGTGCCCTGCGCGGTCAGGTGCTGCTGATCGCCAATGTGGCCAGCCGCTGTGGTTTCACGTCCCAGCTCTGGGATCTCGATTGGCTCTATCGTCACTACCGGGATCGGGGTTTCACGGTGCTGGGATTTCCCTGTAACCAGTTCGCCCGCCAGTCACCTGAGTCGGCCCTGGATTTCTGCACCCTGAGCGAGCGCGAGTATCGGGTCAGTTTTCCGCTGATGGAAAAGGTCAAGGTTAACGGGTCTGATACCCATCCCCTCTTCGTCGAACTCAAGCGCGAGGCCCCGGGGATCCTGGGTACCACCATGATCAAGTGGAACTTCACCAAGTTTCTGGTGGGTCGGGATGGTCGGGTGATTCGCCGTTTCTCCCCCCGGGACGGTGAGGCGGTCCTCAGGGAAGCGCTGGAAAGGGTGCTGGACGAGCCCTGAGGCGCTGAATCAGTGGGGGATTTCGCCACGTTCGACCATCAGCCTGGCCATCAGCTCGTTCCAACGGTGGCGGGTCATCATGGTGGTCAGCCCCGAGAACAGCATCCAGCTCTTGCGCCGCCATCCCGTGAGCCGCAGATTGTGGGCCACCAGCTGCCTCATCAACTTGTAGTCGTCGAATTGACGCCACTCACCGGCCACCGACATCTGCTGGCGCGAGAGCACCGGCGCAAGCTCGAGGCGAAAGACCCACTCGAGTTCCTTGAGGGTCAGGTCGTGGCGCTGGATGACCTCGACCATCCGGGTGTACTCGGTCTCGCGGGGTTCGCGTTCCAGCCAGAGCGTGGCCAGTATCAGCCAGAGCTCGCCGCGCTCGTCGACCAGGGTCTGTGCATCCATCCTCGCTCTCCTGCCGGTATGCTGCTGGGGCCAAGCAGGCATCCTGCCCCAGGCTGTCGGTGTCCTCAAGAGCGGACACTTGCCCGCGGTCTCGCTAGAATGACACTGTTACCCATCGGAAACATCAGGTGTGGCGCTCCACCATGCCTGTCAGCCAACAGCGAGGTCTGTCGTGATCATCAAGCCCAAGGTTCGCGGTTTCATCTGCACCACCACCCACCCCCTCGGTTGCGAGAAGAATGTCCTCGAACAGATCGAGGCGACCCGTGCCCGTGGCCTGGACAAGGAAAGTGGACCGAAGAAGGTACTGGTGATCGGTGCCTCCAGCGGCTATGGGCTGGCGGCGCGCATCACCGCCGCCTTCGGGTATGGCGCCGACACCCTGGGTATTTTCTTCGAGAAGCCGGGCAGCGAGAACCGTCCCGGTACCGCCGGCTGGTACAACTCGGCGGCCTTCGACCGCTTTGCCAAGGCCGAGGGGCTCTACAGCAAGTCGATCAACGGTGACGCCTTCTCCCACGAGGCGCGTGACAAAGCCATCGAGCTGATCAAGGCGGACATGGGCCAGGTGGATCTGGTGGTCTATTCGCTGGCCTCTCCGGTGCGCAAACTGCCCGACAGCGGCGAGCTCAAGCGTTCGGCGCTCAAGCCCATCGGGGAGACCTACCGAGCCACGGCCATCGACACCAACAAGGATGTCATCATCGAGGCCGAGGTCGAACCCGCCACCGAGCAGGAGATCGAGGACACCAGGGCGGTGATGGGCGGCGAGGACTGGGAGTTGTGGATCGATGCCCTCGACAAGGCCGGGGTGCTGGCACCTGGCGCGCGTAGCGTGGCCTTCAGCTATATTGGTACCGAAATCACCTGGCCGATCTATTGGCATGGCGCACTGGGCAAGGCGAAGGAAGACCTGGACCGGGCCGCCACAGAGATCGACAAGCGGCTATCGGTCAGCGACGGGAGTGCCAGAGTGGCGGTGCTCAAGTCGGTGGTCACCCAAGCCAGTGCCGCCATTCCGGTGATGCCGCTGTATATCTCCATGGTCTACCGGATCATGAAGGAGAAGGGGCTGCACGAGGGGACCATCGACCAGTTGAATCGCCTCTTCGGCGAGCATCTCTACGCTCCCCGGGGTCAGGCCGACGAGGCCGCTATCGATGATCAGGGGCGACTTCGCCTGGACGACCGTGAGCTTCGCGACGATATCCAGCAGGCTTGTCAGGCCCTCTGGTCGAAGGTGACGACCGAGAACCTCTACGAGATCACCGACTATGCCGGCTACAAGCACGAGTTCCTCAAGCTGTTCGGCTTCGAACGAGACGATGTGGATTACGATGCCGAGGTGGACCCCGTGGCGGAATTCGATGTCGTAGTTTTGTAGGGCTCCCACGGCGAGTGTCGGGTGCACTGCCATTCATTGCCTGCCATTCACTGAAGGAAGGCACAGGAGGTCCCAATGGATACCCGGGAAAGCAAGACACGTGAAGAAGAGCTCAAGCATCTCAAGGAAGTATCGCAACCGGAAGATTTCGATCATCCCGAGCCGGATGCCAACCAGCCAGAGGCAAAGCAGCCTTCCCGTGGGTGGCATCGCATACTGCCCATCGTGATCGTCGTTGTCGGGATTCTGGTCGCGGGCCTGCTGATGTTCAGTAGCGCGGAGTGACCGATGGCTGCCGGGCCGATGGCTCGACAGCCTGATCTCCCGACGGCCACCATCGCCACCCGTTGCCCATTGCCGAAACCCCTGGGGTCTCTATACTCGAGGCCTGTGATATTGCCCGACCGATGGAGTGACGACCGACATGACCCAGCGCCCGACCCGTGCCGATTTCGATGCATACATGGTGCCCAACTATGCGCCCCAGCAGACGATACCGGTTCGCGGCGAAGGCAGTCGTCTATGGGACCAGCTGGGCCGCGAGTACGTCGACTTCGCCGGCGGCATCGCGGTCAACTCCCTGGGGCACTGTCATCCGGTGCTGGTCGAGGCACTCACCCGCCAGGCCAACACGCTCTGGCACCTCTCCAATGTCTATACCAACGAGCCGGCCATCGCGCTGGCCCGCTGCCTGGTCGAGCGCACCTTTGCCGACAAGGCCTACCTGTGCTCCTCGGGTGGCGAGGCCAATGAGGCGGCGCTGAAGCTGGCACGGCGCTGGGCGCATGACCATCACGGCGAGCACAAGCACCGTATCGTCTCCTTCTCGCAGTCCTTCCATGGCCGGACCCTGTTCACCGTGAGCGTCGGTGGCCAGCCCAAGTACGCCCAGGGGTTCGGCCCGGTGCCCGGCGGCATCGTCCATGGCGAGTACAACGAT
>JAGXGN010000116.1 GCA_024636705.1 Halomonas sp. | reverse complement strand
GGCGCCGGGCATGTCATCGCTGATCAGTACCAGTTCCCCGGGCTCGAAATCCCGGGCCGCGATTGACGGGTCTTGGCCTGTCGCAGGTATGGCCTCTTGGCCATTGGCGGATGACCGGGTCGATGGCACCAGCGAGGAAGGTCCCCGGCCCATCAGGCTGCCGCCACGTTCCACTGTCGGGCGGCCTGGCCCGCTTTCCTGTGTCGGGATGTCGGGTTCTGGTGGCGGCTGCGCCTCGGCCGCAGTGTCGGTTTCCGGGCGTCCTGCTTCCCGTTCAGCTTGTCGGTCGACGGCTTTGTCGGCGGCTTCGTCCCGAGTCTCGGTGATGATGTTCTCGATCAAGGGGCGTGCCATGTCGCGGCGTTGCGGTTCGATGGCCTGGCCATGTGCAAAGCCGGCCATGAATATCAGTATGCCCGCCATCAGCCAGCCTGCCGTGCTTGGGTTGTGCCTGTGTAGTGTCGAGCCTGAGGTGTCACTGTGGATCACGGTGAACTCACCTCCTCGATGAAGGGCAACTGATCAAGCTGCTGGCGCATGGCATCGATATCGCTGTCCGATGGCAGTTGAACGGTGTAGAGGCCCAGAGCACCGGGGCCATCGACGATGCGTGCCTCACGTGCCCCCAGGCTCTCACTGATCTGCTCGGCGGTAGCATTGGCGCGAAAGGCAATCTGCAGCCGTGGCGCCTGACTGGCGCTCTCGCCCGACAGGGGTGCCCAACCACTGTCGGTTGACTGTGTGGTCAACTGAACGCCGGTCTGGATGGCCAGCAGCAGGCAGGCCGTCAGGGCCAGGGGTTTCCAGTAGCGCCGAGTATTGGCACTCGATGGCGATCTGTCGACTGCCTCCCGGTGGATGTCTCGCTTGAGCCGGGCCAGGCCAAGTTCGACGGGTGGCTCGTCGGCCGATTGTTGCAGGGTGTCTTTCAGGGCCTGCAGGAACTCGACCTCGCGAGCCAGGTCGGGATCGTCTGCCAGTCCCATTTCCACTCGGCGGCGTTCCTCGGCATCGAGCCGACCGTTCACGTAGAGGGGCAGATTTTCTTCGATGGCGTTCATGCGGCCCCCATTCCGGCATTTGTCAGATGTTGCTTTATCAACTTCTTGGCATGATGGACGCGTGATTTCACGGTACCTTCGGGAATGTCGATGATCTGGCTGATCTCGTCGTAGTTGAGCTCCTCGAAGAATACCAGGTGAAGGATTTCCCGATGCTCCATCGAGAGCCTCGCCATGCACTGCGCCAGGCGTTCCTTGTCACGGACCGCACGGGTCAGAGCTTCGACATCGGCACCCGGGGATTCATCGATCATGGTCTCGTCCAGTTCGGTGGATTGTCGACGACCCTGCTGTCGCCAGAGGTCCAGTACCTTGTGGTGGGCGATGCCCAGCAGCCAGGTGGTCACCTTGGCCCGTCCCTGGAAGCGTCCTGCCGAGCGCCAGACTTCCAGCATGGTGTCGTTGAGTAGGTCGTTGGCCGTGAAGGGATCGTTCAATTTCGAAAGCACGAAATGATAGACGCGCCTCTGATGGCGTCGATAGAACTCGCTCAGGGCTTGCATGTCCTGATTCGCGATGGCGGTCAGCAACTCATCGTCTTGGCGGTCATCCATGGCAACCTCGAGGTGTCAGGGGGCGTGTTGAATGGCCTCGAGAGGGCTGGCGGCAATCACCTGGCCTTGCACATCGATGGCAATCAGGCGCCAGAAGTAGCGCTTGTCGGCCTCCAGGTGAGTGAGCAGGGAGATGCTCGGTGAAATCAGGGTGCGGTCGCCGCCGACAACCTGCCCGGTGATCGGCGCCAGGTTCAAGGCCACGGGTTGGCGCCCGGCGTCTCGGGTACCTCCTGGAGAGGTGGCCTCGGGTTCGCTGGCCTCGGGCCGGCGATCGTAGAATTCAAGCTGGTAGGCATGGCTACCCGGCACCGGACGCCAGCGGAAGCGCGTCTCCGGGCTCAGAGGGCTTGCCGACTCGGGCGGGAAGATGCTGATGGCGGGAACCGTATTATCCCTCTGCAGGGCCCCCTCGCTTACGCGATAGCTGAGCCTGGGTAATCCCTCGATCTCGGTGGGCGCAAGGAAGCGTAACCTGACCCGATGAATGCCGGAAGTGTCGCTGGGCAGCGGCGGGGAAGTGACCGTCAGTTCCCGGCCGGCCCCGAGGTACTGGCGAATATAGGCCAGGGGAGCATAGAGGGGCTGACCGCGGGTGCTGGCGGGAGTCGCCACTTCCCAGATGGCATTGATGATGCCGGCGCCCTGATAGCTGATCCGGGCAGTCGCCTGGAGTCTTTCATCCGGACGCAGGGTCTCCGTCAAGGTGCCGCGATCGAAGAACAGGCTGACACGCTGGATGTTCACCCCGGTGGCTGAGGGCTCGGCACCCTCGGAAATGGAGCCAACACTACCTGGCGCTCCCTGCTGGAGTGTGATCACCTGTACCCCGTTCATCGGCTCCGACCCTTCCAGGCTGAACTGGCGGACGTAGAACACTTGCCGCTCACCCAGACGTGCCGCCTGTTGGCTGATGGCCGCAGGCACGCGCAGTGACTCGGTCACCCGGAACTCGATACCGCGATCATCCGTAGCTGCCCCGAGGGGCTGAACCAGCGGGGTTGGCGACGTGCCGAGGCGTTGTCCACTGACGGGGTTGCCCAGCACGAAAACCCCCTGATGGGAGATCAGTGACTGAGACAGCCTGGGGTTGGTGCGTGCCTGACCCCGCCAGGTCAGGTTGACGCGACTGTCCACCCCTACGGTGGCGCTGCCGTTACTGGTGCAGGCGAGTCGGGCATCGCACAGGGCGATGACCTGTGCCTGGGCGGTCGATGCCAGCGACACCAGCAGCAGGACGAGGAGACAAGGGCGAAGGAGTTTCATTGCATGCCTCCCGGATAGGCCGTCGGGAGCGTGGTTCGCAACTCCAGCCAGACCTGATTCTCGTTGGAGGGATCCTGACCGTAGAGCCGGTCCCGCAGGGTGTTGCCGCTGTAACTCAGTGACAGGTGCAGCCCTGCCCGGTTGCTCTCGGGCTTGCGGATACGCCAATCCAGCTGGCCGCTGATATAGAGGGATTCATCACGCTGTGGAAAGAAGGGATCGTCTTCCGCATTGTTCTGGTTGAGGCTCAGGTTGACTGTCGCCGAGAGCCGGTCGGGAATGAATTGGGCATTGCCGCCTAGCGAGAAGATCTGCTGATCGATTCGTTCTCCTCCATCCCGGTAGCGCGTCTGGCTGCCCTGCCAGCCCAGGGTGAGCCCATAGTGCTCGAGCATTTCCAGGCCGAGCTGCCATCCCAGGTTGTGTGTGTCGGTATCCGGCTGCCAGCCGGTATGGTCGGTGAAGCGCTCTGTGCCGAGTTCGACTGACCAGTACCAGTCATCCTGCCGGAAGGCGGCGCTTGCCTGTATGCCCTCGACACGGGTGTCGTTGGGCAGGTATCCCGTGGGGGTCTGCTTGTCCTTGCGGTTCACACGGTCTATCGACAGGGAGTAGCTTGGCTGCCCCAGAAGGTCGAATACGCTGCCCGATTCGGGAGGCTCGTACTCGTCATAGCCCAGTTGCATGTTCCAGCGGCTCGTTTCGGTGGTGGCATAGGCGGCGAAGTCGTCCAGATTGTCCTCCTCCAGGGCATAGCTGGTGTCCCAGTACCACTTGTCGCGGTTGGCCGAGGCGTAGACCCGACGCAGGTAGATATCGGACGGAAGGTTGCTGTGCGCCAGACTACGATAGAAAGTGCCGACCTTCTGCGCCTCGACACCGATTCGCCAGTCGAGCGGTTTCTCCCAGTCGGTGGGGTTCGGATCCAGCGAAACCAGGGCCGACCAGGCCGAGTCGGTCACGGCATCGAAACCGAAGTCACGCCCGTCGAAATCATAGTGACTGGTCGCATGCTCCCAACGCGTCCTCAGCCTGCGCTCCAGGAAGAAACCGTCCAGAACGGCATTCCAGGCATGGCCATCCTTGACCCGTGTCGTTGGAGTCGAGCTCCAGCTGCCGGCATCGAGTTCGCTGATGCCCCCTGTGAGGTAGGTGGAGGATAACTGGATCTCGCTGGCATCTCCGGGCTGCCATTGACTCTCCCAGCGAGCTCCGATGATGCGATCATCGGGATCACTGAGTCCCAGGCCATCGCCGATAGTCAGCTCGCGATTCCCGCTCATGCCGAATAACCGGAAGGTGGTGTCGAAGGTGTCCAGTGCCAGTTCACCTTGAAGACCACGCTGTTGATAGCCATCCATGACGAGGCTTTCCATCCCCATGCTCTGGTCCCCTGCGGCAATTCGCGTCCGTTCGGTTTCCGCGAGGATGGAGAATTGTGGCATGTCCAGGCGCCGCCCGGTAATGCCCTGCTCAGGACGATTGGCATAGGCCAGCTCACCAGTACCCTCGATGCGTAGCCGGTCGGACTGCAACTCGGCAGACCATTGGCTGAATCCATCGGCATTGTAATCAGGGGGACCCGACATGTTGTGCTCGGCGAGTCGCTGATTGATCGTCAGTTCGCTGTTACCGTCGATAGTGATGGTCTTGAACGCAGCGGTCTGGCGGACCTCGAAGGTCCAGTAGCCAAGTTCCTCAACCGAGCCGTCGTCACCATAGTACATGAGGCGAAGTTCATGTTCGCCGGCGGACATGGCACGTACCGGTTGATAGCGAAGACCAAGCGCTTCCCATGTCACCATTTCTGTGACATCGACGCTGTCGAGTTCCAGGCGAATCAAGGGCTGCCATTCCGAGGCAACTACATCGGAGAAATCCAGTTCCAGGGCATCGCCTGGTTGGTAGAAACTTCGCGCCTCCGGTGCGCCGAGCGTGGTTGACCACTGTCCAGGCTGGGGTGCCGCAATCGCCATCAGTGGTGGCAGCAACAGTAGTGGAGTCAACGAACGAACCAGATTCATTGTATGCACCATCTCGTCGTGTGGTTGTAGTTGTTCGCTACCTTGTCGTTACTGACCAATCCATTCCTCGACATCAGCCGGCCGTGGCGATTCTCTGCCACGTCCGCTAATACGCTCACTCCGAGAGACGACCCGTGCGGGCACTGCGCTTGGAGATGCTGGCCGACTTGGGGCAACGCGTAACGTCGCGCTGAACTTTCTGCCCGCCGGAACGCTGGCAGTCTTCCATGTCACGGGCGAGCTCCCTGGAAGCCCGGACCACATTCATGCCGCCTGCGTTGCCACCGGCAATACCGCCGTGGCCCTGGCAGAAAATCTGGGCATTGGTCACGGCACCCTCCAGGTTGGAGTGGATGGAAAAGGTTGTTTCATCCTCACAGACGATGGCGAAGTGCTGAGATCCTAGCTGGTGGATGGTGTACGCCGAGGCGGTGGGGACCATCAGTGCCATGGTGATCAAGCTGGCCATTAGCGCCATCAGGCGTGATCCGCGGATGGGGGATTTCATGGGCATTTCCTGGTGTCTTGTGGCAAGGCGAAGAACGGTGGTCATGGGCTTGCGACCACATGGCCACCGATCCGCAGAAGATCAGTTGCGGCTCTTCAGTCAAAGCCGATCACCTTTTTTTAAAGCATCAACTGATGAATTTACAGAGCCTTTTTCCATTTCCTGAACGGAAATCTTACCAGTCCCGCCACCGCCGCTTTCGGCTTGCCGGAGCAGCTTGGGGCTTGCCTTATCGATACACTTGGTGGCGTTTCGCTGGACTTTCTCACCGCGCCCTCGCTGGCAGCTTTCAACGCTGCGAGCCAGCTGGCGGTCGGCAGGAAGAACGTCAATTCCGCCGCCGCCGCCGACGATACCGCCATGGCCATCGCACAGGGCTTCCCCGACGATACCGATGCCCCCGGGACCGCCTGAGTAGGAGTTGATGGTTCCGTCCTGGCAGATGATCGCGTACAGCCCGTCTTCCAGTTTATAGACGGTATAGGCCGAGGCGGCGGGTATCGTCAGGGCGGTGGCGGCCAGGGTGATGGCGGCAGCAGCAAGACGAGTTCTGGTAAAGATAGTTTTCATGATGGCCTCCACAGGCGGGTGTTTCGGTGGGTTCGAGGGTAGGTCGAAGGAAGGCTGGAAAAGGTTCAAGGCAATCTGAGTGCTGACGTTATCCATCCTCGTGAAGAGCCTTCGAGAGGCGATGGCCTCGAGAGACTGCAATTCTTTACAAGATTACCTTTGTTTAATATTAGTCATGATTCAGAAAGATGCCCGCGCTGTATTTCCGGCATATCGAAGGAGCTGGACTTTACACTCCTTGTTGGCTGGCCGAAGATGGGTCGTCGGATATCGTCCGGCCATACAATTCATTTCATTCACTGTCGCCAGGGGAGTCCTGCCACGTTCGTGTCGTGAGGGGCTGAGAGAGCGCCACGCGCTGACCCTGGAACCTGATCCGGTTCATACCGGCGGAGGAAGTGCGACATGCCCTACCTGACGTCTGCCGTGCTCGGCGCGGCGCTGCTATGTTTTGCCTACCTGGGTCTGCGTGCTCGCCGCGCCGACGGCCCCCTCGATGACTATGTGACCGCTCGCAATTCCCAGACGGCCTCGACCCTGGGATTGTCCTTCCTGGCCTCCGGCATGGGGGCATGGATCCTCTTCGCGCCGCCGGAGATCGGTGCCTTCGTCGGCCCGGTGGCGCTGGCCGGCTATGCCATCGGCTCGGCGCTACCGCTGGTCATCCTGGCGCGCTATGGCCCGGCCATCCGCCGCCACCTGCCGCAAGGGCGCAGCATCGGGGAATTTGCCGAGGCGTGCTATGGCGTCGGCGTGCGTCGCTGGGTGTCGCTGGTGTCGGTGCTCTACATGGCCCTCTTCCTGACCGCGGAGCTGACGGCCATCGGCTCGATCACCGCGCTGCTGTCCGACGTGCCGCCGGCCCTGGTGGTCATCGGGGTGGCGGTGACGACCCTGGTCTACACGGCGGTCGGCGGCCTGCGCGCGAGCCTGGCCACCGATCGCTGGCAGGCCTGGCTGCTGATCGCCCTGCTGATCCTGGTGGCCGGCGTGGCGCTGAACCGGCTGCCCGAGATGCCCGTGGACGCCACCCTGCCGTCGATTCCCGTGGGCAGTGCCCTGGGCGTGGCCCTGACCCTGGTGATCGCCGTCACGGCGGCCAACCTCTTCCATCAGGGCTACTGGCAGCGGGTCTGGTCGGCAAGGGATGACAAGGCCCTGGCGCGCGGGGCCTGGCTGGGCAGCGCCATCACCGTGCTGGTGGTGGCGGTGG
>JAGXGN010000115.1 GCA_024636705.1 Halomonas sp. | reverse complement strand
TCGCCTACGGGCTCGAAGCCGGGCTGTCCGGAACACTTGAGGTCCGCCAGCGGAGCGGGCCTGTCCAGTTGTTCGGCGACGTCAATCTGGTGGATGGTCGATTAAGGGCCTACGGCCAGGACTTGCTGATTCGCGAGGGTCAACTCCTGTTCAGCGGCCCCCCCAATCAGCCCCTCCTGAACTTCGAGGCCATCCGCAATCCTGACGTGACCCAGGATGATGTCATTGCCGGCTTGCGGGTCAGTGGAACCGCGGCGGATCCCCAACTGCGTGTCTTCTCGGAGCCGGCCATGGAAGAAGCGCGTGCCCTTTCCTACCTGCTGAGGGGGCGTCCTCCCGAGGGCAGTGATTCCGAGGGTGCCCTGACATCGGCCCTGTTGGGCATGACCCTGGGACGCACCGGGGGCGCGGTCGGGGCCATCGGCGAGGCTTTCGGTATCAATGACCTGACGGTTGAGACAGCCGGGGCGGGTGAAGAGAGCCAGGTACAGGTCAGCGGCCAGGTGACCGAGGACCTGCGGGTCAGTTACGGAGTGGGCGTCTTCTCGCCGATCGCCGAGTTGACGCTTCGCTACACCCTCTGGCGGAACCTCTATCTGGAGGCGGTGTCTGGTGCATCGCAGGCCGTGGATCTGGTCTACACCTTCAGTCGACCGGGAAATCCGGATACCCGATGAAGGCGTTCAACCCGCCAAGGAGACGAAGATGACACTGTTTTCCGCTGCCCCGCCGAAGGGTCGTGATACCCCGCTGTCGATCAGCGGCGTACATACCGTCAACGGCGAGTCGATGCTGCCCCCCTATCCCGAGGGCCTGGACGAGATCGTCCTTGGAATGGGGTGCTTCTGGGGGGCGGAGCGGTTGTTCTGGGAAATGCCCGGAGTCCATGTCACCGCCGTGGGTTATGCGGGGGGCATGACACCGAACCCCACTTACGAGGAGACCTGTACCGGACGCACCGGTCATACCGAGGTGGTCCGTGTCGTTCATGATCCGGAGGTCGTCGATCTCGACACCTTGCTTCAGGCCTTCTGGGAGTCCCATGATCCCACCCAGGGCAATCGTCAGGGCAATGACATCGGACCCCAATACCGCTCTGCCATCTTCACCACCGACCAGGCACAGCACCAACAGGCATTGCATAGCCGTGACCGGTATCAGGATGCCTTGAGAAGAGCCGGCGGTGGCATCATCACCACCGAGATAGCCCCCCTCGAGACCTGCTATTTCGCTGAGGAGTACCATCAGCAGTACTTGCACAAGAACCCCGGAGGCTATTGTAACCTCCGTGGTACCGGCATCAGTTGTCCGATCCGTTGATGTTCGTCCCGTCTCAGTTGCCGGCGGAAGTGATGCGGTCGATGCGGTAGAGGGTTTCCACCTGGTCCAGACCCGTGATCGAGCAGTCCAGATCCTTGATCAGGCCATCCTCGAGACCATAGACCCAGCCGTGCACGGCCAGTGGTTGGTCACGCTGCCAGGCCCGCTGGACGATCTTGGTACGACAGAGATTGTTCACCTGGGCCTGGACATTCAATTCGCACATCCGGTTGACCTGTTCCTCCAGGGGAAGGGACTCCAACGCCTGACGATGGCGGCTGTAGAGCTCACGCACCGAGTGCAGCCAGAAATCCACCATGCCGCATTCCCCCCCGACAACTGCAGCGCGAACACCGCCACAGCCATAGTGTCCGACGACCATGATATGGCGAACCTTCAGCACATCCACGGCGAACTGGACCACCGAGAGGGCGTTCATGTCGTTGTGGTGAAGCAGGTTGGCCACATTTCGATGCACGAAGACTTCGCCGGGGGGCAGGGCGATGATCTGGTTGGCGGGCACACGACTGTCCGAACAGCCGATCCAGAGGTAGTCGGGATTCTGCTGCTTGGAGAGACGGAAGAAGTAATCAGGATCCTCCTCGCGCATCTGATTCGACCAGGCGCGATTGTTCTCGAGCAGTTCCTTGACAAGGTTCTTGGGCATCGGACATTCCCTTTCAATGGACGGGATCTGGATGGGAAGCATTGCCGCGTTCTTTTACTCCCCCAATCCCCGCCAGGTCAACTGCGTGAGCCTCCCGGCAGGCCGCCTGGACTGTTATGATTCACGACGTGATGAATGACCGCAGGACGGTCCCTTGATGGTGGAGAATGATGTGACTGATGGCGTTTCCCCCTTCGACTATGACCTCTTCGTCATCGGTGCCGGTTCAGGCGGTGTCCGCGCCGCTCGAACCGCCGTCTCGCTGGGTGCGCGGGTGGCCGTGGCAGAAGACCGTTACCTGGGTGGCACCTGCGTCAATGTCGGCTGTGTGCCTAAGAAGCTGTATTCCTATGCGGCCCATTTCCATGATGCCTTCGAGGATGCCGCGGGCTTCGGTTGGCACCTGCCAGAGGTGCCGCGCTTCGACTGGGCTACCCTGCGCGACAACAAGATCGGCGAGATCAAGCGTCTCAACGACATCTATGCGCGGCTGCTCGATACCGCCGGGGTTCGTCTGATCAATGGCCGGGCCCAAGTGATGGACGCGCACCTTGTCAGGGTGGGCGAGGAAACCTTCAGCGCCGGCAAGATACTGGTGGCGGTGGGGGGCTGGCCCTGGGTGCCCGACTTTCCGGGTAATGACCTGGTGGTCACCTCCAACCATGTCTTCGATCTTGAGACCTTCCCCGAACGCTTCCTGGTCCTCGGTGGCGGCTATATCGCCGTGGAATTTGCGAGTATCTTCAATGGCCTGGGAAGTGATTGCCACCTGATCTATCGCGGCGACCTTTTCCTGCGCGGCTTCGATCGGCAGGTTCGTGAGTTCACCCGCGACGAGATGGACAAGAAGGGCGTCAATCTCCACTTTGGCACCAACATCGAATCCATCGCGCGGGTCGAGGGCGGCTTGAAGGTGAGCCTGACCAATGGCGAACAGCTGGAAGTGGATGCGGTGCTGACGGCGACTGGCCGTCGGCCGAACTTGGCCGGCCTGGGCCTGGATGAGCTCGATGTCGAACTCACGGAAGCGGGCGCATTGAAAGTGAATGACCGTTTCGAAACCTCGGTGCCATCGATACTCGCCATCGGCGATGTCACCGGTGGGCCGGAGCTGACTCCCGTAGCCCTGGCGGAGGCCATGCACCTGGTCCAGCAGCATTTCGGCGACAATTCCCCGCGCTCACCGATCGATTACCGCAATATCCCGACGGCCGTGTTCTGCCACCCCAATATCGGCACGGTGGGGCTCTCCGAGGAAGAGGCCCGTGAGGCCCATGGCGACATTCGCGTCTATGTGGCGGACTTTCGCCCCATGAAGCACACTCTTTCCGGTAGCCGCGAGCGATGTCTGATGAAATTGATCGTCGATGACGCCACGGACCGGGTGCTGGGTGCCCAGATGGTGGGAGAAGAGGCCGGCGAAGTCATCCAGGGGATTGCCATTGCCGTCAGGGCGGGCCTGACCAAGGCGGAGTTCGACAGCACCGTCGGCATCCATCCCACCGGGGCAGAGGAATTCGTCACCATGAGAACGCCAACCCGGCGCTGACCCGGCCGCTGGCGCTTGCACAGGGCATGGCGCCAGCGGGGCAGGTTAGGTGCTGGAATCCGTCTGTCGTTATCCCGTTGAACGTTTGATGTCAGGATAAACCTACCGGAACGTCAGAATGATTTACTGTAAAGTTGGTATTCTCCGAAAAGATCGTCGATTTGAAATATAAATCCTGGCTGTTATAATTAAAGTTGAATTCGCTACAGCGAAACCCACCGACATGACCATTACCTCAGAGCCTTTTACGCCCTCCGCCGATCTCGCACGCCCGACCGTGGCGGATGCCGTGGTCGGCTTCGATAGCATGCCGTTGTTCATTCGCAAGCCGAATCCGGATGACGGCTGGGGGATCTACGAACTGGTCAAGTCCTGTCCCCCGCTGGACGTGAACTCCACCTACGCCTACCTGCTGCTAGCCACCCAGTTTCGCGACACCTGTGCCGTGGCCACCAACGAAGAAGGCGAGATCGTCGGTTTCGTCTCCGGCTATGTGAAGAGCAATGCCCCGGATACCTATTTCCTGTGGCAGGTGGCCGTCGGCGAGAAGGCGCGCGGCACCGGCCTGGCCCGTCGCCTTGTCGAGGCCGTCATGACGCGGGACGAACTGGGTAGCGTTCATCACCTCGAAACCACCATCACTCCCGACAACCAGGCGTCCTGGGGTCTCTTTCGTCGCCTGGCAGACCGCTGGCATGCGCCTCTCAACAGCCGCGAATACTTCTCCACCGACCAGCTCGGTGGCGAGCACGACCCGGAAAACCTGGTACGCATCGGACCCTTCCAGACCGACCGTCTCTGAATCACTCCTCTCCTGGTTGCCTGGCGTCCGGCTGCTGGCCGGCGTTGCCACGCCCTTTCCTTCTCCCATTCCCTTAAGGAGCTAACGACATGCAGACGCAAATCCTCGAACGCATGGAATCCAATGTCCGGACCTATTCCCGGTCCTTCCCGGTCGTCTTCACCAAGGCCCGCAACGCGCGTCTGACCGATGAGGAGGGTCGCGAGTACATCGACTTCCTGGCGGGTGCCGGCTCCCTGAACTACGGCCACAACAATCCGAAGATCAAGCAGGCCATGCTCGACTACCTGGCGGAAGACAACATCATCCATGGCCTGGACTTCTGGACCGCCGCCAAGCGTGATTACCTGAATGCCTTGGAAGAGGTCCTCCTGAAGCCCCGTGGCCTGGACTACAAGGTCCAGTTTCCGGGACCGACCGGGACCAATGCCGTCGAGGCCGCCATTCGCCTGGCCCGCAATATCAAGGGGCGTCACAATATCGTGACCTTCACCAACGGTTTCCACGGTGTAACCATGGGGGCCTTGGCCACCACCGGCAACCGCAAGTTCCGTGAGGCCACCGGCGGCGTACCCACCGTGGGGGGTACCTTCCTGCCCTATGACGGCTATCTGGGTGAGCACACCGACACCCTGGATTACTTCGAGAAACTCTTGACCGACAAGTCCGGTGGCCTGGATGTGCCGGCCGGCGTGATCGTCGAGACCGTGCAGGGGGAGGGCGGCATCAACGTCTCTGGCCTCGAGTGGCTCAAGCGGCTCGAGGCGATCTGTCATGCCCATGATATCCTGCTGATCGTCGACGATATCCAGGCGGGCTGCGGTCGTACCGGAAAGTTCTTCAGCTTCGAGCATGCGGGGGTCGTTCCGGACATCGTGACCAATTCCAAGTCACTCTCCGGGCTCGGCCTGCCGTTCTCCCAGGTGTTGATGCGTCCCGAGCTCGACGTCTGGACGCCCGGTCAGTACAACGGCACCTTCCGCGGCTTCGCCCTGGCCTTCACCACGGCGGCGGCGGCACTTCGCTACTTCTGGAGCGATGATACGTTCGAGCGGGATGTCCAGCGCAAGGGCAGGGTCGTCGAGGATCGTTTCCAGAAGATCGCCGCCTGGATCAGCGAGCAGGGCATCGAGGCCAGCGAGCGGGGTCGCGGCCTGATGCGTGGCATCGACGTGGGCAGCGGTGACATTGCCGACAGGATTACCGAGAAGGCCTTCGCCAACGGCCTGGTCATCGAGACCAGCGGTCAGGATGGCGAAGTGGTCAAGTGTCTTTGTCCCTTGACCATTCCCGACGAGGACTTGCTGGAAGGCCTGGATATTCTCGAGACTAGCGTCAAGCAGGCCTTGAGCTGATAATCTAGGCGTGTCTGTTGCATCCTGGTCGGGTCTCGGCTGTTGTGCTACCCGGCACCGACCAGTCTCAAGGCTCCCTGTTCTCATCAGAATCGGAGATTCATATGATCGTTCGCAATATCGAAGAGGCGCGCCAGAGCGAGCGCCTGGTCAAAGCCGAAAACGGTAACTGGGACAGTACTCGTCTGGTGCTGGCCGGTGATGGAGGTGGTTTTTCCTTCCATATCACTCGCATTTATGAAGGCACCGAGACGCATATCCATTACAAGCACCATTACGAGTCCGTGTTCTGCATGGAGGGTGAAGGTGAGGTCGAGACCCTGGCCGATGGCAAGATCTGGCCAATCAAGCCGGGCGATATCTATGTCCTCGACCAGCACGATGAACACCTCCTGAGGGCCAGCAAGACGATGCATCTGGCCTGTGTGTTCACGCCGCCGATCACCGGCACCGAGGTGCACCGCGAGGATGGTTCCTACGCGCCGGCCGAGGATGCGGACGACAAGAAACCGATCTGACTCAGAACATCAGGTTGCTTCCTGACGCCCCGGCTCTAAGGAGTCGTGGCGTCGTCGTCATAGTTCGTATAATGTATATTATGTTAAATAGGTGATGGGTCGACAGAAGACATAGCATCCACAGGCAGGTCCCTCTCTGGTTCCACCGAGCCCCCACGGGTAGAATGAGCGATTCCCTTCATCGACCGCCCTGGCCGCCATGACCGCTTCACCCAAGCTTCTCGCGCAGGCCGACCGTCAATGCCAGCGAAGTGGTGTTCGTTTCACCCCGATTCGCCGTCGGGTGCTGGAATTGATCGCGGATACGACCGGGGGGCTCAAGGCCTATGAGTTGCTCGATCTCCTGGCAACGGAGCATGCCGCGGCGCGACCGCCGACCGACTACCGCGCCTTGGAATTCCTCATCGATCAGGGGCTGGTGCACCGCATCGAATCACTGAACGCCTATGTCGCCTGCCCCTGTCCGGATCATGTCCATGGCTTCCAGTTGTTGATCTGTCGCCGTTGCGGGCGGGTCGAGGAACTCCACCTGGAGGAGATCTCGGAGCAGTTATCGCAACAGGCGCGAGCGCTCGGTTTCCGGGTAGAGCGACAGACCATCGAGTTGCTGGGACACTGCGAGACCTGTCTGCCACCGGCCGAGGCTAACCCACGGAGTCCTCATGAGTGATCTCTTCAAACGCCTGGAAAAGGCCGGTGCCGGCAGCCGCTATCCCCTTGCCGAGATTCTTGATGCTGCGGGTTTCAATGCCGATGGCCTGATTCCCGCCATCGCCCAGCAGCACGACAGCGGCGATGTATTGATGATGGCCTGGATGAATCGCGACGCCCTGGAAGAGACGCTTTCCACCGGCCGGGTCTGCTACTGGTCGCGATCACGCGGCAAATTGTGGCGCAAGGGCGAGACCTCCGGCCAGCAGCAGCATCTCGTCAGTGCGGCCCTGGACTGCGACGGAGACACCCTGCTGATGCGGGTCGACCAGACCGGTCCGGCCTGTCACAGCGGCCGGCGCAGCTGTTTCTATGTCGCCCTGGAAAAGCACCAGGCGCGTATCGACAGCGACCCCATCATCGATCCGGACAGTCTCTATGCGACCGTCGACCGCTCGCACTGAAGGTGCCCGATGAGCTCCACAACCACCCTGCTCCGCCGCTCGCTTGGCTGGCTTTCCCGCCTGACGGCGCTGGTCATGATCGGGCTGGTCAGGCTCTATCAGATCGCGATTAGCCCCCTCCTCGGTCAACGGTGTCGCTTCTGGCCGAGTTGCTCGAGCTACACCAGGGAAGCCATCGAGGTGCACGGGCCGATCAAGGGGGCCGGATTGGGCATGCGGCGCATCTCACGCTGCCACCCCGGGTGCGAGGGCGGGATCGACCCGGTGCCGGGCGGCCCCAGTGAGGCCCTGTGCCGGGAAGACCCCGAACTGGATGAATTATTTCGCATCAGATCCGACGCTGCCGATCGTTAAGTCCAAGTCCTAGGC
Source organism: Halomonas sp. (assembly GCA_024636705.1). Classification (GTDB taxonomy): domain Bacteria; phylum Pseudomonadota; class Gammaproteobacteria; order Pseudomonadales; family Halomonadaceae; genus Halomonas. The sequence continues at coordinate 7,061 of JAGXGN010000115.1, read as the reverse complement.
GGCTTCCTGCTCCGCCACCGCGTAGATGCGCTTGAGCATGGCACTCAAGCCGTTACTGCGAGTGGGCGAGAGATGCTTGTCGAGCCCCAGGTCGGTCATGAAATGCGGGCTGGTGGCACGAATCTCCTCGGCCGGACGGTCGTTGTAGATGCGCATCAGCACCGCGATCAACCCCGAGACGATGGCGGCATCCGAGATGGCATCGAAATGCAGCTTGTCGCCCTGGCGTTGATGTCGCATCCAGACATTCGACTGGCATCCCTGGATCTTGAGCTCATCCGCCTTCCATTCCTCCGGAAAGGTCGGCAGCTGCTTGCCCATGTCGATGATGTACTGGTAACGGTCCATCCAGTTGTCGAAGATCTCGAAATCCTCGATCAGCTCCTGCTGAGCCTGTTCGGCGGTACTCTCGGCGCTCATGGGCATTACCGGTAGTAGGCGTTGGTGGTGTCGCTGTGGTCGGTGACATCGCGGATACCGGCAAGTTCGGGAATGCGCTCCATCAGGGTCCTCTCCACGCCATCCTTGAGGGTGAGGTCCACCGCCGCACATCCCTGGCAACCGCCGCCGAAGGCCAGCACGGCGACCTGGTCCTCGGTGAGCTGGACGAGCTTGATCTCACCGCCATGGGAGGCCAGGCCGGGATTGATCTCGCTGTAGAGGACATAATTGACGCGGTCCTCCATGGGGCTGTCTGCGTTGACCTTGGGCATCTTGGCATTGGGCGCCTTGATGGTCAGCTGGCCTCCCATGCGATCGGCATTGAAGTCGACCACCGCCTCCTCGAGAAAGGCCAGGCTGTTCTTGTCCAGATAGACACGAATTTTCTCGAGTTCAAGCAGTTCGTCGCTGGGCTCCTCTTCGCCGGGGCGGCAATAGGCCAAACATGTTTCCGCATAGGGCGTGCCGGGCTGGGTGATGAAGATGCGCACGGCAATACCTTCGACGTTCTGCTTTTCCAGCAGTTCGGCAAGGTAATCCTGGGCGCTGTCGGTAATCTGGATGTTCTCGCTCATGAGGGTCTCGCTGGTCGTGTCGAGGGGCGGTAGTCAATATATGTCCCTATGTTAAGCCAGCCGCTGGGGTGAGACAATCCCGACTGGAATACTGGGTTTTTACCGGCTGCCATGCCCCGGCCGCCAGACTTTTGCTAAGATAGTGCGCCATCCCGGTTGTTTGCCCCGAGTATCACTCGGCAATGGCATGACGCTATACCCTCGAGATTTCGCTGGAGAGACCCCCGACCCATGGCTACCCACCCTTCTGCCCTGACCGCTACCCTGACCGAACGCCTTGCCGAGCGCATCCTGATGCTCGATGGCGGCATGGGCACGATGCTGCAGAATGCGTCTCTCTCAGAGCAAGAATTCCGGGGTGAGCGCTTCGCCGATTGGCCGTCCGATCTAAAGGGGAACAATGATCTTCTGGCCCTCACCTGCCCCGACCTGGTGGTCCGTATCCATCGGGACTACCTCGAGGCGGGCGCCGACATCGTCGAGACCAACACCTTCAACAGCACCCGCCTCTCCCAGTCCGATTACGGCATGCAGGACCTGGTGCCGGAGCTCAACCGGGAAGCCGCCCGCCTGGCCCGCCGGGTATGCGCTGAGGTGGCTCGTGAGACCGGGGTGCCTCGCTACGTGGCCGGCGTACTGGGACCGACATCGCGGACGGCTTCGCTGTCGCCTGACGTCAACGATCCGGCCATGCGCAATGTCACCTTCGACCAGCTACGCGACAACTATTACGAAGCCGCCGACGCGCTGATCGAGGGCGGTGCGGACCTGATCCTCATCGAGACGATCTTCGATACCCTCAATGCCAAGGCAGCCATCTTCGCCCTGGAACTCCTCTTCAACGACCGCAGCGAGCGCCTGCCGGTGATGATCTCCGGCACGATCACCGATGCCTCCGGGCGCACCCTCTCGGGCCAGACCACCGAGGCGTTCTGGAACTCGGTGCGTCATGCCCAGCCCTTTTCCATCGGCCTAAACTGCGCCCTCGGGGCCGCGGAACTGAGACCCTATCTCGAGGAGCTATCCACCAAGGCGGATACCTTTGTTTCTGCTCACCCCAATGCCGGGTTACCCAACGAGTTCGGCGAATACGAACAGACTCCCGAGGAGATGGCGGCCATCGTGGCCGAGTTCGCCGAGAGCGGCCTGGTCAATATCATCGGTGGCTGTTGCGGCTCCACCCCCGAGCACATGGCTGCCATCCATGCAGCCATCCAGGGCGTGACGCCGCGCCAGATGCCGGTGCGTCCTAGGGCCTGTCGTCTGTCCGGACTGGAGCCCTTCAACATCGAGGCCGATTCGCTGTTCGTCAACGTCGGTGAGCGCACCAACGTCACCGGTTCGGCACGCTTCAAGCGCCTGATCGTCGACGAGGACTTCACGACGGCACTGGAAGTGGCCCTGGAGCAGGTGGAAAACGGGGCCCAGGTCATCGACATCAACATGGACGAGGGGATGCTCGAATCCCAGGAGGCCATGGAGCGATTCCTGCACCTGATCGCCGGGGAGCCCGACATCTCCCGGGTGCCGATCATGATCGACTCCTCCAAGTGGGAGATCATCGAGACGGGACTCAAGTGCGTCCAGGGCAAGTCCATCGTCAACTCCATCTCGATGAAGGAAGGCGAGGATGCCTTCCGCGAGCAGGCCACCGCCTGTCGGCGGTACGGCGCCGCCATCATCGTCATGGCCTTCGATGAACAGGGTCAGGCCGATACCTTCGCCCGCAAGACCGAGATCTGCCAGCGCGCCTATCGCATTCTGGTCGACGAGATCGATTTCCCGCCTGAGGACATCATCTTCGACCCCAACATCTTCGCCATCGGCACCGGCATCGAGGAGCACAACAACTACGCCGTCGACTTCATCGAGGCCACCCGCTGGATCCGCGAGCACCTGCCCCATGCCCTGGTTTCCGGTGGCGTGTCCAATGTCTCCTTTTCCTTCCGCGGCAATAACCCGGTGCGCGAGGCCATCCACTCGGCCTTCCTCTACCACGCCATCCAGGCTGGCATGACCATGGGCATCGTCAATGCCGGCCAGCTGGCCGTCTATGACGACCTGCCCGGGGAGCTTCGCGAGGCGGTGGAAGACGTGGTCCTCAACCGACGCGATGACGCCACCGAGCGCCTGCTGGAGCTGGCCGACAAGTACCAGGGTGACGGCAGCGGGGGTGCCAGGAAGGAAGACCTGGAATGGCGCAGCTGGGAAGTCGAGAAATGCATCGAGCATGCGCTGATCAAGGGCATCACCGCCCATATCGAGTCAGATACCGAACTCGCACGACAGCGCGCCGAGCGGCCCATTGAGGTCATTGAGGGGCCGCTGATGGACGGCATGAACGTGGTCGGCGACCTCTTCGGCGCCGGCAAGATGTTCCTGCCCCAGGTGGTCAAGTCGGCCCGGGTCATGAAGCAGGCGGTGGCCTACCTGTTGCCCTACATCGAGGCGGAAAAGAGCGAAGAGACACAGGCCAAGGGCAAGATCGTCATGGCCACGGTCAAGGGCGACGTCCACGACATCGGCAAGAACATCGTCGGCGTCGTGCTCCAGTGCAACAACTATGAGGTCATCGACCTCGGGGTGATGGTTGCCGCCGAACGGATCCTGCAGACGGCGAAGGAACACAACGCCGACATCATCGGCCTCTCCGGCCTGATCACCCCGTCGCTCGACGAGATGGTCCATGTGGCCAAGGAGATGCAGCGCCAGGGCTTTGCCCTGCCGCTGCTGATCGGCGGCGCCACTACCTCCAAGGCCCATACCGCCGTCAAGATCGAGCCGGGTTACGAGCATCCGGTCATTTATGTCGCGGATGCCTCCCGCGCGGTGGGGGTGGCCGGCAAGCTACTCTCCCCCGGCCTCAAGGAGGCCTATGTGGCCGATATTCGTACCGAGTACGAGGCGGTCCGTGAGCGCAATGCCAAGCGCCGTCCCAAGGCGGCGAACCTGAGCTATGCCGAGGCGCGCCAGCGAAAGCCTGACATGGGCTGGCAGGACTATACCCCGCCGCGACCGAGGGTTCTCGGCCTCGAGGCCTTCGATAACTATGATCTCGAGGAAGTCGTCGAGCGGATCGACTGGACGCCCTTCTTCATGAGCTGGCAGTTATCCGGCAAGTACCCGAAGATTCTCGACGATGCCAAGGTCGGTGAAGCGGCGCGCAGCCTCTTCAGTGATGCCCAGGCCATGCTGCGCAAGCTGATCGACGAGAAGCGTATCCAGGCGCGTGGCGTGATCGGCTTCTGGCCCGCCAACAGCGTCGACGATGACATGATCGAGGTCTATACCGACGAGTCGCGTACCCAGGTCCTCGAATGGCTGCATCATATCCGGCAGCAGACCAACCGGAATCGGGATGGCGTCTGCTACAGCCTGGCCGACTTCATCGCCCCCCGTTATGACGCGAACGGAGAGCCGACCGGCAAGCCCGACTGGATCGGTGGCTTCGCCGTCACGGCAGGACATGGCGTCCAGGCGCTGGCGGAGGCGTACAAGGCCGCCGGCGACGACTACAATGCCATCCTGGTCCAGTCACTCACCGACCGAATGGCCGAAGCCTTCGCCGAGCGTATGCACGAGCGAGTCCGCAAGGAATTCTGGGGCTATGTGCCGGATGAGACGCTGGACAACAATGAGCTGATCGCCGAGAAGTATCAGGGTATCCGCCCTGCCCCCGGCTATCCGGCCTGCCCGGATCACACCGAGAAAGCGACGCTCTTTCGACTGCTGGATGCCGAGGCCAACAGCGGCCTGACGCTCACCGAGAACTTCGCCATGTGGCCGGCAGCGGCGGTGGCGGGCTGGTACTTCTCCCATCCGCGTTCGAAGTACTTTTCCACCGGCAAGATCACCCGCGACCAGGTCGAGGTGATCGCCGAGCACAAGGGCATGACACCTGGCGAGCTGGAACGCTGGCTCTCCCCCGTCCTCTCCTATGATCCCGCGCCGGCGTCTTCCAGGGGCGCGTCCTGACGACCTTTTAATAACGAACTTATAAAAACCTATGATTATTTATTCTTTCATAGAATAAAAGAATCGGCGTATGGTGGCCATACGCCAGATGTCTTCCTTCGTTTCGACTCGCAGGATACGCTTGAATGTATCGGTACGACACCTACGACCAGACGCTCGTCGATGAACGCGTCGTCCAGTTCCGGGACCAGATGGACCGTTACCTGGCCGGACGCCTCGGCGAGGACGAGTTCCGTCCCCTGCGCCTGCAGAATGGCCTCTATATCCAGAAGCATGCGCCCATGCTGCGGATCGCCATTCCCTACGGCATGCTCTCGAGTGTTCAGCTGCGGCGCCTGGCGGCGATTACCCGTCGCTATGATCGCAGCTATGGCCACTTCACCACCCGCCAGAACCTGCAGCTGAACTGGCCGGCCCTGGAAGATGTCCCCGCCATTCTCGGTGAGCTCGCCGAGGTCCAGATGCACGCCATCCAGACCAGTGGCAACTGCATTCGCAATACCACCAGCGATCAGTTTGCCGGCATCGCCGGCGACGAAGTGGAAGACCCTCGCCCCTGGTGCGAACTGATACGCCAGTGGTCGACGCTGCATCCGGAATTCGCCTTCCTGCCGCGCAAGTTCAAGATCGCCGTCTCCGGCGCCGCCGCCGATCGGGCCGCCATTCAGGTTCATGACATCGGCCTGCGGCTCTGGCACGATGCGCATGGCGAACTGAAGGTCAAGGTGCTTGCCGGTGGCGGTCTGGGTCGCACCCCCATGATTGGCGATGTCGTCTGCGAGGCCCTGCCCTGGCAGCATCTGCTGACCTACCTCGAGGCCTGCGTGCGTGTCTACAACCAGTTCGGCCGGCGTGACAACAAGTTCAAGGCCCGCATCAAGATCCTGGTCAAGGCATTGGGCATCGAGGAATTCCGTCATCGTGTCGACGCCGAGTGGGCACACATCAAGGACGGTCCCCAGACGCTGACGGAGGCGGCCGTCGAGTCGGCGCGTACCCACTTCCCCGAACCCCCGCGTCGCCCGGTGGCCGACGAGGCCATCGCCGATTTCGATCGCCGGCGTGGTCAGGACCGCGCCTTTGCCCGCTTCGTCACCAACAACGTCACCGACCACCGGGTGCCGGGCTACAAGGCCGTCACCCTCTCGCTGAAGCGCCGCGAGCACGCCCCTGGCGACGTCACCGCCGACCAGTTAGAGGCCGTCGCCGAACTCGCAGAGCGCTTCAGCTTCGGCGAGGTTCGGGTCACTCACGAGCAGAACCTGGTGCTTTCCGATGTGCCCGTGGACGCGCTCGACACTCTGTGGCGTGAACTCGATGGTCTCGGCATGGCCAATCCCACCGTGGGCACGCTCAACGACATCATCTGCTGTCCCGGCGGGGATTTCTGCAGCCTGGCCAATGCCGTGTCGATTCCCATCGCCCAGGCACTCCAGGAACGTTTCGAGGATCTCGATTTCCTCTACGACCTCGGCCCCCTGGATCTCAATATCTCGGGCTGCATGAATGCCTGCGGCCACCACCATGTCGGCCATATCGGCATCCTCGGCGTCGACAAGAAGGGCGAGGAGTACTACCAGATCTCCCTGGGCGGCAACTCGACCGATGACGCCTCCCTGGGCAAGATTCTCGGTCCCTCCTTCTTCCGCGAGGATGTGCCTCGGGTGATCGACCAGGTCCTCGCGGTCTATGTCCAGGCGCGTCATGAAGATGAGCGCTTCCTGGACACCTATCGACGAGTCGGCCTGAAGCCCTTCAAGGAGCGGGTCTATGCAAGGTGATCCCCAACTGGAACCCGGCCGGACCCTGATCAAGCTGGGTCAGCCGGAGCAGGATGACTGGGCGCTGTCCCGCGATGAGGACCGCCTCCCGGATCGGCGTCCGGTCATCGTGCCCCTGTCGCTGTGGCGTGACAGGTCGACCGATACCGCGCTGGCCCCATGGCTTTCCAGCGATACCGAACTCGATGAGGCGCTGGCCGCGACACTCGCCGGCACCCCCCTGGTGGCCATCGACTTCCCGGCCTTCACGGATGGTCGTGGCTACACCCTGGCCCGCCTGCTCAGGGAG
>JAGXGN010000114.1 GCA_024636705.1 Halomonas sp. | reverse complement strand
GCCGTGTTGCCTTCCGTCACCGTGACGTCGTTGATGCTGATCTCCGGTGCCGTAAAGTCATCGGTGATCGTCACCTGGCCAGATCCGTCCGCGATCGTCGCATTCGACGACGGGTTGCTCAGGTTGACCGTCAGGGTCTCATCACCCTCCTGTAGGTTGTCCGTGAGGGTCTGGACCTGCACCGTGGTCGAGGTCTGCCCTGCCGCAAAGGTCAGCGCCCCAGTGGCCGCATTGTAATCCGCACCACTCACCGCGGTGCCGTCGGCGGTGTTGAACTGCACCGTCACCGGCTGGCCCGTGGCTGCGGACAGGCTGACGGTCAGGTTGGCCGTGTTGCCTTCCGTCACCGTGACGCCGTTGATGCTGATGGTCGGAACCTCGGTGGGCTCCTCTGCCAGTAGAGCGCCTTCGGGCGTCGCGGGCGGTCCACCGAAGGTGTTCACGCCATAGTCATAGGCCAGCGGATCGGTAGATTCGGTGATGCGCGCCAGCTGCACGAAGTCGCTGCCGCCACCGCCGCCGCCACCGGGGCCTGCACCGGCTGCCGTGGCGTCGAAGATATCGAGAAGGTCGACCTCGTCATCGTCGAGGGCAGCGAGCAGCGCTTCGAGATCTGCATCCAGGCCACTGAAGTCTTCCGCGGCGACCTCCTGGTCGGCGGCGAGCTCCGGCGTCATGACGATCTGCTGGGCACCCTCGACCACGGTGGGGTCGGTGTTGTCGCCGAAGTCGAGCTCGACACGGGCGTTATCGGCGGTGACCAGGGTCTCGCCTTCCTGGAGGACGTCACCGACGCTGAGTTCGCGCAGGTCGCCATCGGCGTCGCGCACCCAGGCCTGACCGATGATGGCGATGACTGTTGCAATAGGCATGATATGACTCCCAGCGTGATGATCATGGTCGGTTGGCGTCGCCTCGACGGCTCATTGCCATACGAAAGAACACAACCGATTACCGTTTATGACATGAAGAATAGGCAAGAACGGGCCTGGCGGGTATTGGACCGATGGACAGGGAGCCGAAATCATTGACCTGGATCAGTCACACGCGCGTCCTGGCGGGAAATCCTGAGGATCAGCTGCAGGCGATCGCGAACCCCGAGCTTGCGGAATATCGCGCCGAGGTGGGCCTTGACGGTGCGTTCGGTGATGTCCAGGCGGCGCGCCACTTCCTTGTTGGTCCGGCCTTCCGCCACGGCCAGGGCGACCGCCCGCTCACGCTCTGTCAGCACGGCCAGGGCATCTTCCCGGAGACGCGATTCCCCCCCGAGCGCCTTGAAGGTGCCGCCGACCACCTGGGCCATCAGCTCGGCCGGCACCCAGATGCCCTGATTGGCGGTGACCAGTTCCACCTGCTGCAGCAGGGGCGCCGGCGAAAGGGCATGGGCGTAGCCCCGTGCACCGGCATCGAGGGCCTGGAAGGCTTCCACCGGGTTGGGCGCATAGCTGAGCACACTCAGGATGGCGCCCCGCTGGCCGAGGGTAGTGACCAGCGTGGTCCAGTCTTCGAGGTTGCTCATCACCCAGACCCGATCCCCATGCATCACCTGGGCAAGCGCCTGGGGCCCCGTCACTCGTCTGGCCTGGGGAAAGGCCTCACGCCAACGCGGGAGCTCGTCACCTCCCTGACAGACAAAGAGCTGAGCCATCATCGTTCTCCCATGGAATTTTCCCAGGCGCGAAGCACCGGCTTGAGCATGAACTGCATCACGGTGCGCTTGCCCGTGATGATATCGACCTGGGCGGTCATGCCGGGAATCACCGATATTTGGCTGTCGACTTCCTGACCCTCGACGGTGCTCACTCGCACCAGATAGAAGGTGTTGTCATTGTCATCGGTGATGGTATCGGCACTGATGTGCTCCAGTTCGGCCTCCAGACCACCGTAGATGGCGAAATCATAGGCGGTGAGCTTGATCGTCGCCGGCTGGCCGGGATGCAGGAAGGCGATGTCCTGGGGGGCGATACGCGCCTCCACGAGCAACTTGTCGGCGCTCGGCACGATCTCCACGACTTCCTGGCCGGGCTGGGCGACCCCACCGATGGTATTGATATTGAGGCGCTGCACCACGCCATCCACCGGCGAGCGGATCTCCGACAGGCGAACCCGGTCCTCGAGCCCGGAGCTGGACTCATCGAGCGCCGACAGCTCGCCCAGGGTCTGCGAGAGTTCGGTACGCCACTCGTTACGGGCTTCCAGCTCCACTTCGCGAAGCTGGGACTGCGCTTCCTCGATGGCCGACTGCAGTCGTTCCACCTGAGCGGCAGCCTGGGTACGCTCGCCGCTGGCGCGGGAGACATCCCGCTGCAGGCGCAACACCTCGACCTCGGACACGGCGCCGGATTGCAGCAATGGCCGGGTGAGGTTGAGCTCCTGACTGGCCATGCCCAGTTCCCGGGCCGCGGTGTCTCGCCGCGACTGGGCCTCCTCTAGCTCGGCGCGTCGCTGGGCAAGCCGTTCCTGCAGGATGCTCTGCCTCTCGGCCAGCGTCTCGAGACCGTTCTCGTAGAGCTCGCGCTCCTGGGCCACGATGGCCGGGGCCTTTTCGACCAGCTCATCCGAGGGGGTGAACGGCGTCCCGGTGGCCAGGGCCCTCAACCGCTCCGCACGCGCCTGCAGGGACTGTGCCGTGGCCCGGTTCTCGCGGAAATTGGCCAGGAACCGCGTGGGGTCGATGCGCATCAGCAGCTCGCCGGCCTCGACGCTATCCCCCTCCTGGACCAGGATCTCCTGGACCACCCCACCGTCGTAGGATTGCACCCGCTGCAACTGGCTGGAGGGAATCACCCGACCGGTACCGCGGGTCACCTCGTCGATGGAGGCGAAGTAGGACCAGGTGATCAGGGCCGCCACGGCCAGCAGCACCACATAGAGGAAACTGCGCGCGCGGATCGGATCCTGCTGAAGACGCGCCCAGTCGGTGTCGCTGGCCCAGTCGCGGTTGAGGTGAGCCGCACTGACACGCTTGGCGAACAATCGATCCATGAAGGGACGAAACGGCTTGCCGCCCACCTCGGAAAAACGGCCGATGGCCTCGAAGCCCTGCTGCTCGGCGGTGCGCTTGTTCTGCTTCGCCATCAGCCGGCCCTCCCGATCTGTCCCTTGCGCAGGGCCTCCACCACCTTGTCGCGGGGCCCGTCGGCGACGACCTTGCCGGCATCGATGACGGCGATACGGTCCACCAATGAGAGCAGCGAGGTACGGTGGGTCACCACGATCATGGTCTTGCCGTGGGCATAGGCCTTGAGGTTGGCCTTGAAGGTCTCCTCGCTGGCGTGGTCCATGGAGCTGCTGGGCTCGTCGAGCAACAGGATCTGGGGGTCATGGACCAGAGCCCGGGCGATGGCCACCGCCTGACGCTGGCCCCCGGAAAGCGATTGACCCCGCTCGCCCACCTGCAGGTCGACCCCCTGGGGATGGCCGTTGACCAGGCCCTCGAGGCCGGCCAGTTTGATGGCGCGCAGCAATTCCTCGTCATCCACGCCGTCACTCCCGCCGCCGGCGACGATATTGTCGCGCAGGGAACCGAAGAAGAGGCTGACATCCTGGGGCACATAACCGATATGGCGGCGAAGCTGGATGGGATCGAACTGGCGGATATCGACGTCGTCGATCAACACCGCGCCGGCCGTGGGCTGATAGAGGCCCAGCATCAGCTTGTTCATGGTCGACTTGCCGCAGCCTATGCGACCCAGCAGTGCCACCTTCTCGCCCGGTTCGAGGTGCAACGAGATATCTTGCAGGGCGTCATGCTCCTCCTCCGGGTAGCGCAGGCTGACCTTGTCGAAGCGAATCTCGCCGCGAATCACCGGGCGGTTGACGAACTGCTTGCCGTCGGGGCGCTCCACGGGACGCTCCATCAGTCCATTGAGGGATTGAAGGGCCGTGGACGACTGGTGGTACTGGGCGAGCAGCGCCGCCGCCTGGCTTATCGGGGCCATGGCCCGGGACGAGAGCAGGTAGGCGGCGATCAGGCCCCCCTGGGTGAGGTTGCCCTCGATGATCTGGTAGACCCCGATGATGATCACGCAGACGGCGACGCTGTGCTGGGCCCAGAGCGCGACGCTGGAGACCGAGGAGCTGACCAGCCTCAGCTGGGCCGCGGTGCGCGAGAGATAGGCGGACGCCTTCTCCCAGATGCCCTGTATGCGACTCTCGGCGCGCAGGGCCTTGACCGTCTCGAGCTGGGACACCGACTCCACCAGGGTGGCGTTGCGCTGGGCGCTGATGCGCCAGGTGGTCTCGGAGAGCTCGTGCAACTTGCCCTGGGCCGCCATGGCATAGAGCAGCACGAAGGTGATCCCCACCAGGACGGGAATCACCAGGGGCGGTCCGATCAGGGCAATGATGACCGCGAACATCAGCACGAAGGGCAGGTCAACCAGCGACACCACCGTGGCCGAGCCGATGAAGGCCCGCACCGATTCGAAGGATTGCAGGGTCGCGGCGAAGGAGCCGGTGGAGGCCGGGCGGGCCTCCATGCGCAGGCCGAGGACCCGTGCCATCAGCGATGACGACAGCTTGACGTCCGCGCGGCTGGCGGCAAGATCGACGAAGGCGTTTCGCATCAGCCGCAGTGCCAGGTCGAAGCACAGCACCACGAAGATCCCGATGGACAGCACCCAGAGGGTCTCGGTGGCGTGGTTCGGCACCACCCGGTCATAGACGTTGAGCACGAACAGCGGCATGGCCACGGCGAACAGATTGATGACCACCGAGCCGGCGATCACATCGCGGTAGAGCTTGCGATTCTCGCGAATGACACCCCAGAACCAGTGGCGCGCGCGCTGCGTCTTGACTTCCGGACCCCGGGTATCGAAGTGGAAACGCGGCCGCACATAGATGGCCTGACCACTGTAGCTGGACTGGAGGCCATCGAGGTCCATCTCTGTCTCGGCCTCCCCCAGTTCGGGGAAGATTACCCGGGCACGGCGATGACGGATATCCAGGGCGACCAGGACACAGGCACGCCCCGGCTCCAGCATGAGTACTGCGGGGAAAAGCGCGGGATTGAGCTGAACCAGGCGGCTCTTGACGATCCGCGCGGTAAGCCCGGCCCGCGACGCGGCTCGCGGGAAGATCGCCGGGGTCAGTTTTCCCTCTTCCATGGGCAGGCCGGCCGTGAGGGATTCTGCCGTGGCCTGGTGATCATGAACCAGCGCAATGGTTTGCAGGCATTCGAGGAGTTCATCTCGAACGACGGGTCGGGAAGGCGCCTCGTGAGAGGCCAGATGCTCTTGTTGGGTCACACTCACCTCTCGCAAAGACCCGCCACGCCCTGGAAAAGGACGTGACGGGGGGAGTTAACACCTCGCTGGCTGACCCGCCGACAGGCGGTCAGCCAGTCAACTCCTGACGGTATAGCTATCGGCATACCCCATGGACGCCAGGCGACGCTGGAGGTTTCGAACCTCGCTGGGATCGGCTATCGGGCCGAGCTGCACGCGATGCAGACCGGAAGACGTATGCAACCTGACCGGCAGCGCCAGCTCGGCACTGAGTTGTTCACCCAGATCAGTGGCCACTGCCTCGTTCTTCAGTGCCGCGACCTGCAGATAAGTGCCCTCGGTGGACACCTCGGATGAACCCTTGGATGCCATCACCGGGGGCTGGACATCGGCGATGAAGGCGTCGATCTCCGCGTAGAGGTTCAACGGCGCGAACGCGGCACCCTGTGGACGCGACTGAGGCGGCGTGAAGGTCATGTCGAGATTCTCGCCGACACGCTCCAGGGTCACCTCGACGCGGCGGTTCTGGCGACGGCCATCGACAGTCTGGTTACTGGCCACCGGCTGGCGTGAACCATAGCCACGCGTCTGGATCAGGCCGCGATCGATGCCCTGGCTCACCAGGTAGTCGGCCACGCTGTCCGCACGCCGCTGGGAGAGCGGATCATTGATGGCATCGGAGCCGGTGATATCGGCATGGCCGGCGATGAAGATCCGCGCCAGATCGGTACGACCGCGGATCTGTTCGGCCAGACCGCTCAGCTCACGACGGGCATCGGGGCCCAGTTCGGCACTGTTGATGGCGAAGAGGGCATCGGCAGAGAGGGTCACATCCGGGGCGCGAGTGGGAGGCGGCGCGGTAATGCCGCCGGTGAAGTCCGCCAGGGTGAAGCCGGTCGGCCCCTGGGCCGGACAGATAACGTCGGGGTTGATCTCCACGCCATCGTTGCCCAGTTCCGCGAGGCTCGGGATGTCGTCATTGCGTACCTCCAGCGCCTGCATCAACTGGCCCATGGCGGCAAGGGTTCGGGCATCGGCCAGGGCGATGTCGTACTGGGCATTGACGTAGGCACGGCTGGCCTCGAAGTATTCGTTCTCGCTGTCCAGGACATCCAGCAGGGTGCGCTGGCCGATATCGAACTGCTGCTGATATGCACCCCGAACCCGGTCCATGGACTGGCGATGCTGGTTGAGGTACTGCAGCTGTTCGCGCAGGCGCTGAGTATCGTTGTAGGCGATCTGGGTGGTCTGGCGTACATTGGTACAGGCGATCTGACGCTCGTTGATCGCCTCCTCGACGCGATCGGAGGCGGCACGGAAGGACGCCAGGTCACTGCCGCCGCGATAGAGGTTCATGC
>JAGXGN010000113.1 GCA_024636705.1 Halomonas sp. | reverse complement strand
GGCCTATCACCATGGTGAGAAGCGCGCCCTGCGCCGGCGTGCACATGCCATTCTGCTGAGTGCTCAAGGCCATACCATCAACCAAATCAGTGAGATACTGCAGGTTCGCCGCGATGCCGTATCACGCTGCCTCAATACAGTGGGAACTGTCCGGCCCCCCACTGTCAAGCTAGTTGGAGTCTCAACGGCTGTTAGACTCTGAACGATGTGGGGCGTGACGAGGTTCTGAATGAAGTACTCCGACGAGCGCCGGGAAGCCATCCTCAAGAAGCTGCTCCCGCCGCATAATCGCACGGTGGCAGAGGTCGCCCAGGAAGAAGGCATCTCTGCGGCGACGCTTTACAACTCATCACCGGGACCGAGAAAGGGGGTGCCGGTGATCAAAAATTGCTCGGCGGGAGACGCAGGGAAGATTTCAGCTTCGAGCTCACGGATTCAGGACCATGTTCACCTTGATGTTTTGTTTCTAGTTTCATTGAAGCATATAGGCGATAGGTGTCAAGGAATCTGTCGTCTGCGAGTGGTTTATCCCGGGATATTCATGAGGGCGTCCTGAAAACGAAGATGGCGAGTGGCTTTCTTTTGTAGAATCAGGATGTTCCTGCCAGAACACGATTCAAGAGGACCACTCGCCATGGGTGAAACACTAACGACCTGGGCGCCCGCCTGCAACGGGTCCATCCGCGTCGAGATGAGCGGTCAGCGCACCACCAGCGACAGCGGTGCCTTGCTGCTGCGTGAAGCCCTCGATACCAGTGGCGTAATTGCCGCACTTGAAGATCACCTTGTCGACCAGCGTGACACCTCAGCGCGTCCGTCACTCGCTGGCCTATCCCCTCCGCACCGTGGTGCTGCAGCGGGCCATGGTCTGAAGATGTTCTGTTGACTCAGATCGCTTGGTAAGTGAAGGCCCTGCCCCCTTATGCGCTGTATACTTCGCTGTAGGAAATTGCCGATTGATGCTGCAAGGAAGGCGACTTACCTTGAGGTCAGCCCATCTCCCTCCCTCTCTCCGCTACGCTATGTATGATTGTCCGCATCCATCATCAACATCAGCACCAAGTATGCGGGGAAGCATCGTGAACACGGAGAGCCACTCCCAGACAGCCGCCTTCATCTGGTCGGTCGCCGACCTGTTGCGCGGCGATTTCAAGCAGTCCCCGTATGGCCGCATCATCCTGCCCTTCACCCTGTTGCGGCGCCTGGAGTGCGTGCTGGAGCCGACTAAGGCGGCGGTGCTGTCCGCCGCCCTTGACCACCTGGCATATCCCGAGGCGGTCCGCTAGAAGCTGAAACGGTAATTCACCATGGCGGCTGCATCGGGTGAAGCCTCGCCATCATGGCCCGGCTCGAGGGTATAAACGAGGTTGAACTGCAGGGCGCTACGCTCGCTGGGCAAGAAGGTGTAGCCGAGCTCAATGTCCTGCTGGCGCCCGGAAGGTGATAGAGACGTTTCGCGGGACTCCTGGATCACCGCACCTTCGATGGTTCGCCCTACGGGCACAGAAAGAGTGGCCGTGGCGCTGTCGATGCGCATCGGTTGGCGGTATCCCAGCGCGACAAGGTGGTGATTTCCTGACCACTGCAACCCCACGCCGAACTCATCGACCTGGATGTCATTTATGCGCTTGATCAAGCCGCTGCCCGTGGCGTCGCCGCGCCCCTGTTCATAGTGCGCGAAGGCACTCATTTGGCGTCCCAGCGAGGCGTCGAGGGTGGCACTGGCAAAGGTCGTGCGATTGCGCTCGCCGAGGGACAAGGCACCGCGACCTTGAGCGCCCAGCAGTCCCTGGGTCTCGTTGAGCACGCCGACGGTGCTAGTGAGGCCTATCTCATTGGTCAGCGCCATGCGAAACCCGACATCGGTGCGGTGGGCCTGGTAATCACTGGGGAGGTCGGCAGTGTCATCGTCGCTTCCTCCGGTCCAGTGCTTGGCAATGAGCGTAAGCTGGTCGCCTAGGGGATATGCGGTGCCCAGCCCGCTCACGGCATCGAGGCCCTCGGTCAGTGCAGAGCCGCCTTGGTAGGAGAGCATTGGCATCATCTTCGATTGGCCATAGGCGCTCATGGGGTCGATCTCGCTGCCGGCGAAGTGGAATGCGCTCCACTGGCTGGCGCCTATACGCCCATCGAGGCGGCTGGCCAGCAGCTCCCCATAGCCATCGCGGGTCGAACTGAACTGGAAGCCTCCATGTGCCCCGGAGAAATGTTGGCGCTGCTGCGGTGAGGCGGTCGAGAGGCGGTCCATGTGGTCGCGCATGGTCCGCTCACGATCATGGCGTGCCTGACTATATGCCGACAGGTCGATGAGGTAATCCCGGCCCAGATCGTCGAAAGCCGCCACGTTGGCCAGTGCGTCGCTTCCGGTGAAGCTGTCACCATAGGCGCCGGAGAGGGTGACCACGCTTTGTTGGGCGTCTACCGAGGTGCCGGATACCTGGTTACCGGTGGGGAGTGCCAGGGTGCCGGCTGGCGCCAGCGCCTCGAAGACGTCGGCTTCCCCCTGCCCGAGGTAATAGGTGCCACAGTTGGTGTCGTTATCTGCGCCACAGGTATTGCTCTGGAATAGCGGCGAGCTCTTATCTGCGGTATCGAGGAGGTGCTGGGAGACGGCCACCGCATCCAGGTGCGGCCAGCGTTCGATGATAGCGGCGGCGAACTCGGCTACCTGCGGCGCTGTGAAAGAGGTCCCGCTCCAGTAGGCATAGGTGTCGTCACCATCGGCCGTTGCTGCCACGGCGCTCCAGGGGGCTGTCAGGAAGCGGGATTGCCACTTGGCATCATCACCGGGATGGTTGCTCTGGGGATGGAGGTACAATTCCTCGTTTTCGTCGAGAATCGAGCCTCCGACGATCAACATTCGCTGGAAAATCGCATCATACTGGTGGATGGGGTTCGACGACTGGAGGGGCTCACCATCGTTGCCCGCGGGGACAACGTAGACGCTGCCCAAGCCATCATTGCTGGTGGTGATTGTCTTGAGCGAGGTCAGTGAATTGACCCCGCGGTACGAGGACGCTGGATCAGGCGCATTGATACGACCGCTCCAGCTGTGGTTGATGACCCGGGCGCCCTCGCTTGCTAGATAGCCAACGCTGTAGTCGAGCACATTGGTCGCCGCAGTGCCGGGTTTGTCGTCCTCACTCACCTTGGCCAGCAGCAGGCCAGTGTGGCTCGGAGGTCGAGTGACCAGTGACGCAACGGCGGTGCCATGGTCTTCGTCACCACTGACATCTGAGCTGCCATCTATGAGGTTGGTTGCCTGCAGCAGGTAAGGGGCGATCGTTTCATGGGTGACGCGAAAGCCGGAATCGGCCACGCCGACGACGACGGCACCGTTGGAGGGGACAGGTTTATGGCTGCCGCTGGGATTGGTCGGTTTTGTAGAGCCACCACCACCTCCACCGCATGCAGTGAGCAGGAGAGTGGTGACTGGCAGCGCCAGCAGAGATGCATGTTTGAGCTTCGTCATAAATGGCAGTTGGCAAGGGCCGAGCGGCGCCGCCAGCATCTCCTTGAACTGATTGCTAGTATCGATGACTTGATTACGGATATTTCAGATGATTCAAGAAGGGAGAAGACAACTTCTTGGGCGCCTAAAAAAAGCCGCCATGGCATTGCCTTACCTGATTACTCATCTTAGTCAGCCCTCAGGCCAGCATTGAGCTATGCTGAAAGTGTGTGAAAGGTCAAGGAGTTTCGCAATATCCACTTGCGGGACCTGCCGCGTATCTTCTCGCGCACCATGGTCGACAGCGCGGTGATCATGGTCATCATCGGAGCGGTATCCGCGGCCAACTGGCTGCTTACCTTCAACCGCGTTCCCAACATGCTCACCGACCTGACGCTGACCTATATCACCGCGGAGTGGACCTTCCTGCTGGCGGTGATCGTGCTGTTCCTGGTCGCCGTGCTCTTCCTGGAGGGGATTGCCGCCATGCTGGTGCTGGTGCCGATACTGCACCCCATCGCGGTGGGCATGGGGGTAGACCCGGTTCACTTCGGCATCATCGTCATCTTCAACCTGATGATCGGCCTGATCACCCCACCCATGGGGCTGTGCCTGTTCGTGGCCGACTCCGTGGCCAACGTTGGGATGGCGAAGCTGTCGCGGCGTATCCTGCCGCTGTTCCTGGTCGAGTTTCTGGTGCTGTTGATCATCACCTTCGTGCCGGCCACGGTCACCGGCTTGCCGCGTCTGCTGGGATATTGAGGCTCAGCTCGCTACCGGCAATTGGAGCGGGCGGCGATCAAGCGATCGGCAGCAGGCCGAAGTGCGTCATCAGCCAGATTACCAGACTGATGGTCACGAATGAGGACAGGGTGGCGATCATCAGGGCGGCCGCGCTGATACCTCCCAGGTCGTAGCGTTGTCCGATGATGGGATAGATGCTGATCATCGGGGCGCAGGCGAAGAGCAGGGCGCCGGCCAGCAGGGTGGGATCCATGTCCGGCATCAGCAGGAAGACCCCAAGCACCACTAGGGGGTGAAGCACCAGCTTGCCCAGCACGATCTGGCCGACATCGCCGGCCATGCCCCTGACCTGCAGGCCGAAGAGGGAGGCGCCGATCACGAAGAGGGCCGCCGGTGGTGCGGCGCTGGCCAGCATGTCGATGGCGACCATCACCGGACCGGGAAGGGCCATTTCGCTGGCGGAGATCACGACCCCGACCATCAGGCCGATCAGGATGGGGTTCCTCACCAGGCGCAGTGTTGTCTGCTGCAGGGCATCGCGGAAGCCGGAGCCGCTCTGGCGGCCTGCCTCGGCGAGAATCAGAGCGCCCGGGATGATCAGCAGGTTCTCGATCAGCATGTTGAGTGCCAGGAACACGGCCGCGGGCGAGCCCATCACCATGGCAGCCACTGGATACCCCACGAAGCCGCTGTTGGAGGCGGCCATGCCCAGGGCGTGGATGGCACCGGCACCCAGTGACTGTTGCTGAAGGTGCAGCGTCACCAGCAGGGCGAAGCCGAACACCAGCACCGAGCCGATTCCATAGGCCAGCAGGTACTGGGGATTGAAGACCTCCTCCAGGGGATTCTGGGTCAGTGCCCGGATCACCAGGGCCGGAAGGGCACAGTAGAGCACGAAGGTGCCGATTCCCTGGACCTGCTCACGGGTCACGATACGCCCGAGCATGGCGAGATAGCCGACGCCGATCAACAGGAAGATCGGTGTGGTGATGGAAAAGATCTCGAGCACTTCTGCCTCCTTGCGCTGGTAAGCGTCTCCCGGGGGTGGATGTCAGCCGAACAGGCTCAGGGTGTACGCTTGAGTCAGTGTGTCGAAGTCGACCCGGGCGGCATTGGTGCTGATGTTGATGGCACAGAGCAGTATGCCATTGGCATCGTAGGCCGGGACCACTTCACCCTGTCCTGTTTTTGTCGTCTTGCTGGAAAACGGCTCTACAATCTAGCATAGTGTTCGAATCGCGAACACTTGTACGACCATGGGACTATCCTCTGTCCTCCCGGTCGATATTCCTGGAGGTGTCCATGCCTGCCCCCTTGATCCAGCATCCTTTCATGAGCCCTGATGGCCTAGTCGAGACCAATGCCGGGGCGATGGTCGATGCCATGCTGGCCTTCGAGCTGGCCCTCGCCGAGGTTCAGGAGGAGCATGGAGCCCTGCCGGAGGGCACGAGTCGCACCATGCGCGCCAAGCTGGAGCAACACCCCTTCGATATCGCGGACATCGCCACCGGTATCGCCAGCGGTGGCAACGCGGCGATTCCCTTCGTCAAGCAGGGCCGCGCCGCCTTGCCGGACGCCCTGAAGCGCTACTGGCATCAGGGGGCCACCAGCCAGGACGTGGTGGACACCGCCCTGATGCTGCTGCTCAAGCCCCGCCTGGCCTCCCTGGACCTCCTGCTGCGGCGTTGCCGTGCGGCGGCGATCTCCCTGATGCAGGCTCACGCCGCCACCGTGATGGTGGGCCGTACCCTGATGCAGCAGGCATTACCGATCACCTTCGGCGTCAAGGTGGCCCACTGGGCGCTGGGCCTTGAGCAGGGGCGGCGCCGCCTGGTACCTCTCGCCGAGAGCGGCCTGCCGGTGCAGTTCGGCGGAGCCGTGGGTGTGCACTCCGGCTGGGGCGAGCAAGGGCTGGACCTGATGGACGCCCTGGCCAAGCGCCTGGGCCTCAGCGTTCCGGTGCTGCCCTGGCATACCGATCGCCAGCCGATTCATGCACTGGGCACCGCCCTGGATGCCGTGGCCGGTGCAGCCGAGAAGCTGGCGCTGGATGTCGCCCTGATGACACAGACCGAGGTGGGGGAGTTGGCCGAGCCGGCCGGCGAGGGCATGGGTGAGTCCTCCTCGATGCCCCACAAGCGCAACCCGGTGCGCTGCGCCCTGATCCGTGCCGCGGCCCGTCAGGTGCATGGCCATGCCACCGTGCTGATCAATGCCGCGGCACAGCCGCTGGAGCGCGGACTGGGCGAATGGCACGCCGAATGGGCGCCGCTGATCGACAGTGCCGTGCTGCTGGAAGGCGCGCTGGAGCAGGCCGTGGTGCTTCTCGAGGGGCTGCAGGTTCACCCCCAGGCCATGCAGCGCAACCTGGCGATCACCGGTGGCGCCATCATGGCCGAGCCCGTGGCGAGGCTGCTGGCGCCCATCGTCGGTCAGGATGCCGCCAAGCGCATCAGCGCCGATGCGGCAGAAATCGCCCGTTTGGGCGGGCGCCCCTATGCCGAGGTCCTGCATGAACAGCTGCTGGCCGAGCACCACCAGGTAGACGGGCGTATCGGGATGGCCGATCTCGAACGCGCCACCGATCCCGGCCTCTACCTGGGGAGCAGCCAGGCCCAGGTGCGACGCGCCATCGACTGGCTCGAAGGCAGCCAAGTTTTCCCTCAAGCATGATCCATCGACGTCCAAGGAGACACCATGGCCTTTCTTACCATCAATGACCGCAGCGTTGCCTATCGCCTGCTGGGCGCCGAGGCCAATCCTCTCGTTGTGCTGGCGCATCCCCTGGGCATGACCCAGGCGGTATGGGACGACCTGCTGCCGGCACTGCTGCCGCGCTACCGCGTGCTGACCTGGGACATCCCCGGTCACGGGGCCAGCGAGGCCTGGCCCGCAGAGCGTGGCGAGATCAGCCCCGCCGACCTCGCTGCCGAGGCCCTGGCCCTTGCCGACCATGCCGGCGTCTCCCGCTTCCATTTCGTCGGCACCTCCATCGGCGGCGTGGCGGGGCAGCAACTGCTCGCCAAGCATGCCGATCGCTTGTCGTCGCTGTTCCTGACCAACACCGGGGCAGTGATCGGGACGCCCGATCTCTGGACCACACGTGCCGGCCGGGCCCGCGACGAGGGGCTGGCGGCCATTTCCGGGGAGATCGTGCCGCGCTGGTTCTCCGCCGAGCGACTGGCCGAGGAGCCGGCGCTGGAGACCGGCTGGCGCACCCAGATGGCGCGCACCGATGCCGAAAGCTACGCGCGGCTCTGCGAGATGCTGGGTCGCTGCGATTTCAGCGGCAGGCTCAAGGGCCACGGGATCGACGTCCGACTGCTGGGCGGCAGCGAGGACATGGCGACACCGCCGGCAACCCTCGAGGCCCTGGCGGCCGAGTGCGACGGCGCACCGCTTGAGATCCTCGAGGGCTTCGCCCATGTTCCCTCGGTGGAGAGCCCGGAGATCATGGCCGAACGCCTGCTGGCGTGGCTGGCGCCGGACCTCGGCAGCGTGGGCGAGACGGGGGTCGACTATGCCACCGGCCTGGCGACCCGCAAGCAGGTGCTGGGGGAAGCGCACGTGGCGCGTTCCACCGAGAACGCCAACAGCCTGGACGCCCCCTTTCAGAAGATGATTACCCGCCTGGCCTGGGGCGAACTGTGGAGTAACGATGATCTGACCCGTCGCGAGCGCAGCATGATCACCACCGGCATCCTCGCCGCGCTGGGCCGCGAGGAGCTGACCCTGCACCTCAAGACGGCCAAGCGCATCGGCCTCTCCGAGGCCGAGCTGCGCCAGGTGCTGATGCATGTGGCCATCTATGGCGGCGTGCCGGCGGCCAACCATGCCTTTGCGCTGGCCAAGCAGCTGGGTTGGGGCAACGGCGAAGCCTGACGGGTCATCCTTGTCGAGAATCCCTCGGCCCCTGCTGCGTTGGCTCGCTTGCGGGAAGTGTCCGCCTACTTCCACAATGTGGTGAAACCCGGCCCGGGCCGGCTTTCGCTGCCAAGCGGGATGTGGAAGCCTCGCTCCACGAAGAGAACCTTCGCATCATCGAGGAGCTGATGCAGGCGTAACAGGCCGAGAGAGACAGGAACCGCAACAAGTGATGATTGCCCACAGACCGCGACTTTTTTCCCTATGAGCGAATACCAGTACTACGAATTTCTGGCCGTGGATCGGCCCTTAAGCGCGGATGATCAACAGGCGCTACGAGCGATCTCCAGCCGGGCGCGCATCACGGCGACCGGCTTCACCAACCACTACGAGTGGGGAAACCTGAAGGCCGACCCCACCCGGCTGCTGCTGCGCTTTTTCGACCTGCACGTGTATGTGGCGATCTGGGCGTCCAGGCGGCTGTTGATTCGGCTGCCCGATGCCGCACTTAATCCGGCCGATTTTGACACCTTTCAGCTGGATGAGTGCGAACTGCTGGAGGTTCGCCAGACTCCCGAAGGCTGGCTGATCGATATTCTTGTTGAAGCCGATGAAGAGGCTGAATGGGAGGAGTTCGATGATGGAAGTGGCTGGATGGGGGCGCTAGCGGGGCTGCGTCATGAGCTGCTCTCCGGTGATCTGCGGCTGTTTTACCTGTGCTGGCTGTGGGCCGTGCAGGCCGGCTATATCCACGAAGAGACCCTGGAGCCGCTGCCGGGCATCGGCCCCATGACCCCCAGCCAGCAGGTGCTGGCCGAGTTTATGGCACTCGATCCCATGCTGGTGGAAGCCGCCGCGACGTCTGGCGAGAAGGCGCCTGCTGGTAGTGAGGTCGAGGGCTTTCTCGCATCCCTTCCCCTGCAGGAAAAGGATGCACTGCTGCGGCGCCTGCTGAAAGGCGACGGCAGTGTGACCGCCGATCTGCAGCGCCGCCTTCGCCAGCATGGTCAGGTGGATCAACCGCCTCGGCGCAGCGTGGCCGAGCTGAAGATACAGGCCGATGCCTCTCATGAACGACATCGCCAGGCCTATCGGGAAGAGAAGGCGCGCCGGGAAGCGGAACAGGCGGCGGCAGAGGAGAAGCGGCGTCAGGAGCGAGTGGCCCAAGTGGCCAGGCTGGGCGAGCGAGCCTGGCAGGAAGCGCTGAGCGAGATTGGCCGTCGGCAGCCCAAGGGCTACGAGATGGCCGCCGGGTTGCTTGCAGACCTGCGTAAGCTGGCCATCGAACGCGGCGACCAGGCCGCCTTCGAGGAGCGCCTGGACAGGATAGTGGCCGAGCATCGGCGAAAGGGGCGTTTCCTTGAACAGCTGCAGCGCTTTGGGGTGTTGCCGTGAATCCTGAGAAGCCTATCTCTCCGGAGGCGTGGTACGGCGATCTGGTTACCTACCTGGTTCTGCAGGCGCTAGCAGCCTGTCGGACTATCCGCTCCAGCATGAGATAATGCCGGTAACACATTGACCACGGATCCGCGATGAGCAACTTTCGTTCTGTCGATCGTCACACGGCCTATCTGCTTCCCCCGTCCGTTGACGAATGGCTGCCCCAAGACCATTTGGCACGCTTTATCGTCGAGGTGGTGGACGGCCTTG
>JAGXGN010000112.1 GCA_024636705.1 Halomonas sp. | reverse complement strand
GGGTGCTGGCGGCGTCGATCCAGTAGCCCTTCCAGCCGCCGCTGCGCAGGTCACCATAGACCTTCTCGGTGTAGTCGCCGCCCTGGCAGGTGACGATGACATCGAGCGCCTTGAGCGCGTCTAGGTCGAAGGCATCCTTGAGGGGAGGAACCTCCACACCGACATCGGGCCCGGCCTGACCGACCTGGGAGGTCGTGAAGAAGACCGGCTCGATGCCCTTGAAATCCCCCTCCTGAAGCATCCGGTCCACCAGGACCGAGCCCACCATGCCACGCCAGCCAACGAAACCGACTCTCAACATCTGTCGTCCTCCAGAAATCGTATGTACGACCATTATACAGGAAGCCTGGCCAAGCGCCGAACGGCCGAGCGCTACGGCGCCTCGAAGGCGACCAGCACGGCATCGCCCATTTCCCGGGTCGATACCGTTTGCGTTCCTGTCGAGGCAATATCTCCGGTTCTGAGGCCGTCGTCCAGCACCTTGCCCACGGCCGCCTCGATCCGTGCCGCCAAAACAGACTCGTTCAGCGAATAGCGCAGCATCATGGCCACCGAGAGGATGGTCGCCAAGGGATTGGCGATACCCTTCCCGGCGATGTCAGGGGCGCTGCCGTGACAGGGCTCATACATTCCCTGGCCGCTCTCGTTGAGCGACGCCGAGGGGAGCATGCCGATGGAGCCGGTCAGCATGGCGGCAGCATCGGAAAGGATATCGCCGAACATGTTGCCGGTGACGATGACGTCGAACTGCTTGGGGGCGCGCACCAGCTGCATGGCGGCGTTGTCGACATACATGTGCGAGAGCTCGACGTCCGGATACTCGGGCGCCAGCCGATCCATCACCTCGCGCCACAGGATGGTCACCTCGAGCACATTGGCCTTGTCCACCGAGCAGAGCTTCTTGCCGCGCTTGTTCGCCATCTCGAAGGCGACGCGGCCGATACGCTCGATCTCACTCTCGGAGTAGACATAGGTGTTGAAGCCCACTCTCTCGCCGTTGCGCTCCTCGATGCCGCGAGGCTGGCCGAAGTAGATCCCGCCGGTCAGCTCGCGCACGATCATGAGATCCAGGCCCGAGACGAGCTCCGGCTTGAGACTGGAGGCCTCGGCCAACTGCGGATACAGGATCGCCGGGCGCAGGTTGCCGAAGAGGCCGAGTTCCTTGCGAATGCCGAGCAGCCCCTTCTCCGGGCGCTTGCTCAGGTCTTCTATCCTGTCCCACTTGGGACCACCCACGGCGCCGAGCAGGATGGCGCGAGCGGCCCTGGCCTTCTCAAGCGTCTCGGCGGGCAGCGGCTCACCATGGGCGTCATAAGCGGCCCCGCCCAGCAGCCCTTCTTCCACCTCGACGTCCAGGCCGCTGGCCTGACAGGCCGCCAGGATGCGGCAGGCCTGGGCGGTGATCTCGGGACCGATGCCATCACCCGGCAGTATCAGAATCTTTTGAGTCATTGCTTCATCCTTGTGTGGCTATAGCCAGGCGACAAGGGGCGCCGGGGGCAGGCCGAAGAGGAGGTCCTATGCCAGGGATGGCATCGGTAGCGCCCAGGGATGGGTTCACAGCGCCTCCTCGCAGGCCTGCCGCCGGATCAGCCCCGTTTTCCGGCGACAAGAGCCTGAAAGTGGTCAGGCCTGAGCGTTATCTCGGAACAGCCAGGGGCGCGCGGCGCGGTGCTGTTCCTCGAAGGCGCGGATGGCGTCCTCGTCCTTCAAGGTGATGCCGATGTCGTCCAGCCCTTCGAGCAGGCAGTGCTTGCGGAACTCGTCCACCTCGAAAGAGATGGCCTCTCCGCTCGGGGTCATGACCTGCTGCTGCTTGAGATCGATGTCCAGCCGATACCCCTCGTTGGCCTCCACCTCGGCAAAGAGCCGGTCGACCACATCCTCGGGAAGGGGCACCAGCAGCAGGCCGTTCTTGAAGGCGTTGTTGTAGAAGATGTCGGCGAAACTCGGCGCGATGACCACGCGAAAGCCGAAGTCCTCGAGTGCCCAGGGGGCATGCTCTCGAGAGCTGCCACAGCCGAAGTTGCGGCGGGTGAGCAGTACGCTGGCACCCTCATAGCGCGGCCGGTTGAGCACGAAATCCGGGTTCAGCGGACGCTGGGAGGCGTCCTGACCGGGATAGCCTTCATCCAGGTAGCGCAGCTCATCGAAGAGGTTGACCCCGAAGCCGGTTCGCTTGATCGACTTGAGAAACTGCTTGGGAATGATCAGGTCGGTATCGACGTTGGCCCGATCGAGGGGGGCAACAAGGCCCTTTTCACGTTCGAATCGTTTCATGGTTCAGGCCTCCTGTGCCCGGGCATCATCGTTGGCGGCGAAGCGACGGACATCGACAAAGTGACCGGCGATGGCCGCGGCCGCGGCCATCGCCGGGCTGACTAGATGGGTTCGCCCGCCGTACCCCTGGCGCCCTTCGAAGTTGCGATTGGACGTGGAGGCACAATGCTCCCCGGCACCCAGCTTGTCGGCGTTCATGGCCAGGCACATGGAACAGCCCGGCTCACGCCATTCGAAGCCGGCGTCGATGAACACCTTGTCCAGTCCCTCGGCCTCGGCCTGACGCTTCACCAGGCCGGAGCCCGGCACCACCATGGCGAGCTTGATGGAGTCGGCCACCTTCTTGCCTCGCGCCACCTTGGCCGCCTCACGCAGGTCCTCGATACGCGAATTGGTGCAGGAACCGATGAAGACCTTGTCCAGATGGATATCGGTGATCTTCTGGTGAGGGACCAGCCCCATGTAATCCAGGGCGCGGTTGTAGCCATTGCGAACCGTCTCGTCCAGCGCCTCCCGGGGATCCGGCACTTCGCCGGAGACCCCCGTGACCATCTCCGGGCTGGTTCCCCAGCTCACCTGGGGCTCGATCTCCGCGGCGTCCAGAGTGACCACCTTGTCGAAAGCGGCATCCTCGTCGGAAACGAGCTGTCGCCAATCGGCCACGGCTGCCTCCCACAGCTCGCCGGTGGGGGCATAGGGACGCTCGGCCAGGTAGTCGATGGTGGTGTCATCCACGGCGATCAGGCCCACCCGGGCGCCTGCTTCGATGGCCATGTTACAGACCGTCATGCGGCCTTCCATGGACAAGTCACGAATGGCACTGCCGGCGAACTCGATGGCGCAGCCGGTGCCGCCGGCGGTGCCGATCTTGCCAATGATCGCCAGGACGATGTCCTTGGAGGTCACACCGGTCCCCAGCTTGCCTTCTACCCGGACCTGCATGTTCTTCATCTTCTGGGCCAGCAGACACTGGGTGGCCAGCACATGCTCGACCTCGGAGGTACCAATGCCGTGGGCCAGGCAACCGAAGGCGCCATGCGTCGCCGTGTGAGAGTCACCACAGACCACTGTCATGCCTGGCAGAGTCGCTCCCTGTTCCGGACCCACCACGTGGACGATGCCCTGGCGAGGATCATTGATCTTGAACTCCTCGATGCCGAATTCCACGCAGTTATCGTCCAGGGTCTGCACCTGGATAAGCGATACCGGATCCTTGATGCCGGCATTGCCCTCCGCGCGCTCATCCCGGGTCGTCGGCACATTGTGGTCTGTCGTGGCGAGGTTGGCGTCGAGCCGCCAGGGCCTGCGCCCGGCCAGGCGAAGCCCTTCGAAGGCCTGGGGTGAGGTCACCTCGTGGAGCAGGTGGCGATCGATGTAGATCAGGGCGGTGCCGTCGCCCCGCTCCTTCACCAGATGCTGCGTCCACAGCTTGTCATAGAGTGTCTGGCCTGCCATATCGTCTCTCCCGGGCCTTCGGCCCTTTGTGCCGGTCTCTCGTTGTCACTTGTGGTGCGGCTATCCGGCGGCAGGCCTTCAAGGAGGCGCTGTGAATACTTCCCTGTACGCTACCGATTCCTTCCTTGGAATCGGACCTCCTTTCCGGCCTGCCCCCGGCGCTGCCTCTTCTGGGCGCTGGTCGCTATAGCAACAGTCTCCCGCTCCTCGCCCATAAAATCAATTCATGTTATTTATGGATTGGATTCCTATATGGAATGATACTAGCCTCGGCATAGACCCCGCTTCGGGAGACACCCATGGACACCCAAAGCCTGCAGGCCTTCCTCGCCGTGGCAGACAACGCTAGTTTCTCACGGGCGGCCGACCAGCTTCATCTCACCCAACCGGCGGTGAGCAAGCGCATCGCCGTGCTGGAAGGACAGATCGACGCCAGGCTCTTCGACCGTATCGGCCGCCATGTCAGCCTGACCGAGGCCGGACGGCTGCTGTTGCCCAGGGCCCGCCAGATACTGGTGATGGTCGACGACAGCAGACGCGCGCTGGGCAACCTCAGCGGCGATGTCGGCGGCAGCCTGACCCTCGCCACCAGCCATCATATCGGCTTGCACCGGCTTCCACCGCTACTCGGGCACTATACCCGCACCCATCCGGAGGTTCGTCTCGACCTGCACTTCCTGGATTCCGAGGAGGCCTATCAGGGCGTGCTCGATGGCGAACTCGAGATCGCCGTGGTGACACTGGCCCTGCATCCCGACCCCCAACTGGAGGTCGTGCCGGTATGGATCGACAGGCTGAGCTTCGTCTGTGCCAGGGACCACCCCCTCGCCCGCAAGGCATCGCTGTCACTGGCGGCACTCTGTGAATTCGACGCCGTCCTGCCGGGGCCCCTGACCTTCACGCGCGGACTGATCGAGGCCCGGTTCGCGGCGGCCGGCCTCAGGCTTCCGGTCGCTGTATCCACCAATTACCTGGAGACACTCAAGATGATGACGACAATCGGGCTTGGCTGGAGCCTCTTGCCGGAAGGCCTGGTGACAGACGACCTCCACGTCCTCCAGGTGGACCACCCCCCTGTACATCGCCCCCTGGGTTATCTGGTCCACAGGAGCCGGACCCTCTCCAATGCCGCCCGTGCCATGCTGGAAGCGCTCGACGCCGCCCGGGAGGCCGCCGCGAAGCAGTGGCCAGTAGACGGCCAGAATGGGTAGGCTGCTCGGCATGATCTCGGAAGGTGGCATCCAGTGACCCAGCAGACGGCAGGCTCCCCCTCACCTCGTCACGCCCTCGCCGGCGGGCTGATTCTGGCTGCCCTAATGTTGCAGGTCGGACGCTTCGCCGGCCTTCCCCTCTCGCCCCACTGGGTCAGCTACGGCTTCTGGATCGCGGTGTTACTGCTGTGGCTGGACCTTCCCCAGCGTACTCGTCAGCAGTCCGGCATCCTGGCTGGCATCGGTCTGCTCCTGCTGGTGGTGGCACGCGGCTATTACAGCGCCGATATCGCCTGGTACGGCATTTTCGATACCAACACCTATGTGGTGGCCATGCTGGTGGGCGTCAGCTTCATCGGGCTGATCGGCGCAAACCGACGGGGCTCCCGAGGGCCGGGACACCGCAGTCTCGGCCGACGCGGCATCGCCAGCACCTGGCTGAGCGTCCACCTCCTCGGCTCGATTCTGAACCTCTCCACGGTGTTCATGGTCGGTGATCGCTTGCAGCGCAGCGGTCCCCTAACCCTGCCCCAATACCTGGCGCTGAACCGCGGGCTCTCCAGCGCCGCCCTCTGGTCACCCTTCTTCGCCTCCATGGGGGTGGTGATGGTTTTAGTGCCGGAAATGGAATTCACCACCGTGCTGGCGGTGGGGATGCCGTTGGCGGCCTGTGCCGGCCTGATCACGGTCATCGACCTGTCCAGACGGTTCGATCTCACCGAGGTCAGCGGTGTGTCATTATCGCCCACCAGCCTTCTGATGCCGGTCTCCATGGCGTCCCTGGTGATGCTCTTCCATTATGGACTGACGCCGGATCTGACTATCGTGAGCATCATCACCTTCCTGCTGCCCGGGATCGCCCTGCTGAGCAATCTGCCCAAGGGACCGAAGTGGACACTTCGGCGGGTGCACCAGCACAGCCTGCACCGGCTTCCCGCCATGCGGGGAGAGATCACGCTGTTCCTCTGCGCCGGCATGCTGACCCAGGGGCTCTCGACCTTCATCGCCGCCGCCACGGGCAATGAATGGACGCTGTTTGCCCACTTCGGCGCCGGCGCGGCGGTGATGAGTTTCCTGGCCATCGTGGCCAGCGCCATGGCCGGGCTGCACCCGATCATCGGTGTCTCGGTGCTGGCCTCGATGCTCGATCTAGAGGCCAGTCGCCAGACGCTGTTCGCCTTCGTCGCCCTGGCCGCCTGGGGCGTGGGCACCTCCGTCGGCCCCCTCTCGGGCATCAACCTCTCCCTGCAGGGCCGTTACGGCATCAGCGGCACCCATTTGATGAAGAACAACCTCGGCTACGCGCTGGCCATGAGTGCACTCGTGGTTGGCGCCATCCTGCTGCTCGATGCATGGTTGGCCTAGACGGAAACACGGGTGAAATAACGGTGCCCGCACTGGTGGCAGGGCTCGATGCGAGCCACACCCTCCAGCTCGACCACGGCATCGCAGTGCACGCAGGCCATGCGACCCGGCGCCGCCATTTCGCCCTCGACATAGTCCGCTCGAGCCGCCTCCAGATCATCCTCGAAGCGCTCACGCTCCACGACACTGCGATCGGCGATGGACAACAGCGACTCGACCACCCGGCGTGACAACATCGAAAGGTCGATGCCCAGCCAGGTAGCCACGCCTTCGCCGCCGGCGCTGAGATAGTGGCGCATCTCCTTGAGGTCTCGCTCCACCCAGGCGCGCAGCAGCGACAGCTCATCCTTGGTGAATTCCTCGAGTTCGGCCTCAAATTCCACGGCATCATCGAGTTCCTGCTGCAGGTTTTCCCAGGTCAGCTCACTGGCACCGTCGCGCAGGCGATCCAGCATGCGTTCGTAACCGGCCCTGAAACGGTGTTCCTCCTTAGGGCTTTCGGGAATGGTCTTGTTGCGTTCGCTCATCTCGGTGTCCTTATGCTCTTGTGGAGGAAGGGAGGTCGACCATAGCCGAACCCTGCCATGCTGGGGTATCCTTGCTTACCATTTAGACGACATCCTTTTCGGCAGTTCAATGCCTTGCCGCCATGATGCGACGAGATCATGACGCCGGACAATACCCGATGACCCGCGACGCGCCCTGCCGTGACTCGCCCGACTCCCAAGGCACTCTCATACCGCGATGGACGCACAGTACAAGCCACTCGAGATCGAACGCGAATCCCAGCATTACTGGGACAGCCACCAAAGCTTCAAGGCGGTGGAAGACTCCGGCCGAGAGAAGTTCTACTGCCTGTCGATGTTTCCCTACCCCAGCGGCAAGCTTCACATGGGGCATGTGCGCAACTACACCATCGGTGATGTTGTCTCCCGCTATCAGCGCATGCAGGGCAAGAACGTCATGCAGCCCATGGGCTGGGATGCCTTCGGCATGCCGGCGGAGAACGCCGCCATCCAGAATGGGGTCCCGCCGGCCAAGTGGACCCTCGACAACATCGACTACATGCGCCGCCAGCTCAAGGCGCTGGGCTTCGCCTATGACTGGGGCCGCGAATTCGCCACCTGTGACGTCGACTACTACCGCTGGGAACAATGGTTCTTCACGCGTCTGGTGGAAAAGGGCCTGGTCTACAAGAAGATGTCCACGGTCAACTGGGACCCGGTGGACAAGACGGTACTGGCCAACGAGCAGGTGATCGAGGGCCGTGGCTGGCGCTCCGGCGCCTTGGTCGAGCGCAAGGAGATCCCGCTGTGGTTCCTCAAGATCACCGACTACGCCGAGGAACTGCTGGCCGACCTCGACAAGGTCGAGTGGCCCGAGCAGGTCAAGACCATGCAACGCAACTGGATCGGCAAGTCCCGCGGCGTGGAGCTGACATTCGACATCAAGCAGGCCGACGGCTCCCCGGATGATCCGGTCAGCGTCTACACCACCCGCCCCGATACCCTGATGGGCGTGACCTACCTGGCCGTGGCCGCCGGCCACCCACTGGCGAAGCAGGCCGCACGGGATGACCTGGAGCTGGCCGCCTTCGTCGAGGAGTGCTCCCGTGGCGCCACGTCCGAGGCGGCCCTGGCCACCATGGAGAAGAAGGGCATGCCGACGGGCCATCGCGCCGTGCATCCCCTCACCAGTGACGAGGTGCCGGTCTATGTAGCCAACTTCGTGCTGATGGAATACGGCACCGGGGCGGTGATGGCCGTCCCGGGGCATGATCAACGAGACTGGGAATTCGCCACCCGGTACGGCATTCCCATCAAGGCGGTGATCGCCGATGAACAGGGCAAAGCACCGGATCTCGGCGAAGGCGCCTACGCCGAGTACGGACGCCTGATCCACTCCGGCGACTATGACGGCCTGGACTTCGAGGCGGCATTCGACGCGATTGCCGAGAGGCTTTCCGAGCTGGGCCGTGGCGAGGTCAAGACCCAGTATCGCCTGCGCGACTGGGGCGTGGCCCGCCAGCGCTACTGGGGCGCGCCGATCCCGGTCAAGTATGGCCCAGCGGGACAGACCGTCCCCCTGACCGATGACGAGCTGCCCGTCGCCTTGCCCATGGAGGTCACCGTCGATGCCTCCGGATCCCCGCTCAAGAAGATGCCCGAGTTCTCGGACCTCGGCGACGGCTGGACCCGCGAGACCGACACCTTCGACACCTTCATGGAGTCCTCCTGGTACTATGCGCGCTTCTGCAGCGCCGATAACCATGAGGCCATGCTTGATGAGCGTGCCGACTACTGGCTGCCGGTGGACCTCTATATCGGCGGCATCGAGCATGCCATCCTGCACCTGCTCTATGCCCGCTTCTTCCACAAGCTGATGCGCGACTTCGGCCTGGTAGCCTCCGATGAACCCTTCCAGCGCCTGCTCACCCAGGGCATGGTGATCGCCGAAACCTACTACCGCCCCACCGAGAACGGCGGAAAGGCCTGGTTCAACCCGGCCGACGTCGAGGTGAAACGCGACGACAAGGGTCGCCCGCTCAGCGCCGTGCTGTTCAGTGACGGCGAGCCGGTGGAAATGGGTGGCATCGAGAAGATGTCCAAGTCGAAGAACAACGGCGTCGACCCCCAGTCGATGATCGAGCGCTTCGGTGCCGACACCGTCCGCCTCTTCATGATGTTCGCCGCCCCGCCGGAACAATCCCTCGAGTGGTCAGACTCCGGCGTCGAGGGGGCCAACCGCTTCCTCAAGCGCCTCTGGCGCCTGGTCAGCGAGCACCTGGACGCCGGCGAGCCCGGCGCCCTCGACGCCGAGGCGCTGAACGACGACCAGAAGGCCCTGCGT
>JAGXGN010000111.1 GCA_024636705.1 Halomonas sp. | reverse complement strand
GGCGGCGCCAGTCGGCATAGCTGAGCAGCAGGCCGAAGACGATCAGGCCGCCGGCGATGACCAGCGGCGAGCGCATGACCACCTCGATGGTGTCCTGGAAGGCGAGCCCCGCGAGCCCCACCGGGATGGTGGCCAGGATCACCCACCAAGCCAGTCGGGCGTCCTCATCACAGCCCTTACCCGCCACGCTGCGACCCCAGCTCAGGGTCATGCGCCAGAGGTCATGGCGGAAATAGAGCACCACCGCGCTCAGGCTGCCCATGTGCAGGGCGACATCGAAGGCCAGGCCCTGGTCGTTCCAGTCGGTGAAGACCGGCACCAAGATCAAGTGGGCGGAGCTGGAGATCGGCAGGAACTCGGTCACGCCCTGGACGATGGAAAGAACGACGATCTGAAGCCACTCCATGGCACTTCCTGGGACGAGTGGAAAGAAGAGTAACGAGGTTCAGGCCAGGGGCGGAAAAGACACTCGCTGGACGCCGATCAGGATACAGGCCTGCTCGGCGCTTGTCCTCAGGCAATGCCGCATCAGGCGCTGGTCAGGATGGCGCTGGCGATACTGAAATAGATCACCACCCCCGAAGCATCGATCAAGGTGGTCACCAGAGGGGCCGAGGCGGTCGCCGGATCCCATCCCAGGTGATCGAGAAGGAAGGGCAGGCACATCCCCAGCAGGCTGCCGAACAGTACGATGATCACCATGCTCATGGCCACCACCATGGCGACGAGTTCGCCACCCCGCATGACGCCGATGGGGGCGACCGCCAGGGCCATCGTCAATCCCAGGGAGCCCGCTACGAGCAATTCCCTCCCCAGCAGCTTGCCCCAGTCCTTGACGCCCACATCGCCAGTGGCCATGCCGCGCACCATCAGGGTCGCCGCCTGGGCACCGGCGTTGCCGCCGCTGCCGATCAGCAGCGGCAGGAAGAACACCAGGGCCACCTGGGCGGCAATGGTCTCCTCGAAGAAGGCGATGCCGGCCCCGGAGAAGAGATTGCCGAACACCAGTAGCACCAGCCAGATGACGCGTTTGCGATAGAGGCTCCACAGCGGCACCCGGCTGACCCCGTCCTCCAGCGCGCCGATGGACATCCCCTTGTGGATATCCTCGGTCGCCTCGGACTGGGCGACGTCCATGGCATCGTCATGGGTGACGATGCCGATCAGCTTCTCGTCCGCGTCGACCACTGGCACGGCCAGCATGTCATAGCGAGCCACCACCCTGGCGACCTCCTCCTGCGCCTCATCAACGGGGATACGAATCACATCCCTGATCATGAGGTCATCGACCATCGCCCCCGGACGCGCCACCATCAGTTGACGCAGTGACAGGGTACCGGCAAGGCGGCCCTCATGGTCGATGATATACAACTGATAGACGGTCTCGGCGTCGGGTGCCGTCTGGCGCACCCGCATCATCGCCTTGGAAACCGTCATGCCGAGCGGAATGGCCACATAGTCCGAGGTCATGATGGCCCCGGCGGTGCCTTCCTCGTAGCTGGCCAGCAGCTTGAGGTCCTCGCGTTCCTGGTGCGCCATTCGCCGCAGCAGGAGTTCACGACGGTCCTCGCCCAGCAGGTTGAAGAGGTCGGCGCGCTCGTCGGAGCTCATCTCCTCGAGTATCGAGAGCATGACCCCGTCCGACATCGACTCGGCGACGGCCAGCTGCTCCTCCCGGGGGAGATAGCCGAGCACATTGGCCCGGCGTTCGATGGGCATTGCATTCAGCAATGCCAGGCAAACCGGAATATCCTCCTCTTTCTCAAAGAGATCCTCGAGAATCTCGCCGATATCCGCCGAACGAAGCTGGGGGAGCAACCTGTCGAGGGTATCGTGATCCTCTTCCTGCAGAGCGGCCCGCAGGGCGTCACGCTGTTCCCGGAGTGTCTCGTTCAATGACATGGGCATCCTCCTGACACTGGAAACCGACACGAGACGGCCATCGCCGAAGATCGTTGTGGCTCAACGGGCTACTGGAGACAAGAACGCCTCCCGGAGAGTTTCCGGGAGGCGTTGAAGGGTCAGGGCTGAATCTGATCAGCCCCTGCCGGCCTTCTTGCGCAGTTGCTGGATGGTGCGCAATTGCGCCACGGCTTCGGCAAGATCTGCGGCGGCACGGGTATAATCCAGCTCCGACGACTTGTCATTGAAAGCCTTCAGCGCATGCTGACGGGCCTCCTCAGCAGACGCCTCGTCGAGATCATGAGCCCGAGTTGCCGAATCGGCAAGGATCGTCACCACGTCCGGCTGGACCTCGAGAAAGCCACCCGAGACGTAGAAGTTCTCTTCTTCCCCACCGCCGTACATCACACGGACCGGACCCGGCTGCAGTTCCGTCAACAACGACGCATGACCGGGCAGGATACCCAGATCACCCAGGATCCCGGTGGCGATGAGCTGTTCTATCTCGCCCGAGAAGATCGACGCCTCGGCACTGACGATTTCGCACTTGAAGCTGTTCGCCATAGTGTAATTCCCCTGATGGACGGCCTTACTTCATCTTGTTGGCTTTCTCGACGGCTTCGTCGATAGTCCCCACCATGTAGAAGGCCTGCTCCGGGAGCTCATCGTACTCGCCATCAAGGATGCCCTGGAAGCCACGGATGGTTTCCTTAAGGGAGACATACTTGCCGGGAGAACCGGTGAACACCTCGGCGACAAAGAACGGCTGTGACAGGAAGCGCTGGATCTTGCGCGCCCGGTAAACGGACAACTTGTCCTCGTCGGACAACTCGTCCATGCCCAGGATCGCGATGATATCCTTGAGCTCCTTGTAGCGTTGCAACACATTCTGGACGCCACGCGCCGTGTCATAGTGATCCTGACCCACCACCAGCGGATCCAGCTGACGCGAGGTGGAATCCAGCGGATCGATGGCCGGATAGATGCCCAACTCGGCGATGGAACGCGCCAGTACCACGGTGGCGTCAAGGTGCGAGAAGGTCGTCGCCGGTGAGGGGTCGGTCAGGTCATCGGCAGGCACGTAGACGGCCTGCACGGAGGTGATCGAACCGGTCTTGGTGGAGGTGATGCGCTCCTGCAGGACACCCATCTCCTCGGCCAGGGTCGGCTGGTAACCCACCGCGGACGGCATCCGACCCAGCAGCGCCGATACCTCGGTACCCGCCAGGGTGTAGCGGTATATATTGTCGATGAACAGCAGCACATCACGGCCTTCATCACGGAACTTCTCGGCGATGGTCAGGCCGGTCAGGGCCACGCGAAGGCGGTTGCCGGGCGGCTCGTTCATCTGGCCGTAGACCAGCGATACCTTGTCGATGACGTTGGATTCGGTCATCTCATGGTAGAAGTCATTACCCTCGCGGGTCCGTTCGCCGACACCGGCAAAGACGGAATAGCCGCTGTGCTCGGTGGCGATGTTGCGGATAAGCTCCATCATGTTGACGGTCTTGCCGACGCCGGCGCCGCCGAACAGGCCAACCTTGCCGCCCTTGGCGAACGGGCAGACCAGGTCGATGACCTTGATACCGGTCTCCAGCAATTCTTCCGAGGCCGCCTGCTCCGCATAGGTAGGTGCCTTGCGGTGGATCGGCATGCGCTCCTGCTCACCGATGTCACCCGCTTCGTCGATGGGCTCGCCGAGGACGTTCATGATGCGTCCCAGGGTCTCCTTGCCCACCGGGACGGAGATGTACGCGCCGGTACTGACGACGTCCATGCCCCGCTTCAGGCCCTCTGTTGAGCCCATGGCGATGCAGCGCACCACCCCGTCGCCCAGCTGCTGCTGGACCTCGAGCACCCTCTCGTTATTCGAGATGTTCAGCGCGTCGTAGACCTTGGGAACATCGTCCCGCGGAAACTCTACGTCAATCACCGCGCCGATGATTTGTACGATACGTCCGCTCATATTGGTTCCTCTCAAATACCTGCAAATGAAACCTGGTTGCCGGGAAGGACCGCCTCCCCTGGCGCTAGACGGCGGCGGCACCTCCGACGATCTCGGAGATTTCCTGGGTGATGGCCGCCTGACGGGCCTTGTTGTACACCAGTTGCAGATCGTCGATGAGATTGCCGGCGTTGTCGGTAGCACTCTTCATGGCGATCATGCGTGCCGCTTGCTCGCAGGCACCGTTCTCGACCACCGCCTGATAGACCTGAGATTCGATGAAGCGAACCAGCAGGCTATCCAGCAATTCCTTGGCATCCAGTTCATACAGGTAGTCCCAGCTTCCGGGACGCTTGTGGTCTTCATCCTGATGCGCGTCATTGCCCATGTCGGGAGAAAGCGGCAGGACCTGCCTGACCACCGGTTTCTGAGTCATGGTGTTGACGAACTCGTTGAACACCACGAAGAGCCGATCCAGACGTCCTTCGTCATAGGCATCCAGCATCACCTTTACACTACCGATCAGATCCTCGATCTCGGGTGACTCGCCCAGCCCGCTCTTCGCCGCCACCAGCTTTCCCCCGTAGCTGCGGAAGAAGCCGCCGGCCTTGCTGCCAAGGGCGCAGAACTCGAGTTCCGCCCCCTTGTCACGCCAGGCCTTGGCATCCTGGAGGACAGACTTGAACAGGTTGACGTTCAGACCACCACAGAGGCCGCGGTCAGTGGACACGACGATGTAGCCCACCCGCTTGACCTCCCGGTCGACCATGTAGCGATGCTTGTACTCGGGATTGGCCTCGGCAATATGACCCACGACGTTACGGATCTGTCGTGCATAGGGCTGGCTGGCCCGCATCAGGTCCTGCGCCTTACGCATCTTCGATGCAGCCACCATTTCCATGGCGCTGGTGATCTTCTGCGTATTCTTGATGCTCCCGATCTGGGTGCGTATCTCTTTTGCAGCTGCCATAGCGATCTACTCCGTTCGTGACCCTCAGAAAGCGCCCAGGCCTTCCTTATCCGGGGAAGGCCTGTGGCATTACCAGCTCTGAGTGGCCTTGAACTTCTCGAGACCCTCTTTCAGACCCTGCTGGATCTCATCGTTGTAGTCGCCGGACTGGTTGATCTTGTCGAGCAGCTCGGCGTGTTCTGCCTTCATGTAATCCAGCAGAGAACGCTCGAAGTCCAGGACCTTGTCGACTTCCACATCATCCAGATGCCCTTCGTTGGCGGCATACAGGGACAGCGCCATCTCGGCCACGGACATCGGCGAGTACTGATTCTGCTTCATTAGTTCGGTGACGCGCTGACCATGTTCCAGCTGCTTGCGAGTGGCCTCGTCCAGGTCCGAGGCGAACTGGGAGAAGGCTGCCAGTTCGCGATACTGGGCGAGCGCCAGGCGCACGCTACCGCCGAGCTTCTTGATGATCTTGGTCTGGGCGGAGCCACCCACACGCGACACCGACAGCCCGGCATTGATGGCCGGCCGGATGCCCGAGTTAAAGAGATCCGTCTCGAGGAAGATCTGGCCATCAGTGATGGAGATGACGTTGGTCGGTACGAAGGCCGAGACGTCGCCCCCCTGGGTCTCGATGATCGGCAGTGCCGTCAGCGAGCCCGTCTTGCCCTTCACCTCACCGTTGGTGAACTTCTCGACATAGTCGACATTGACGCGCGCCGCACGCTCCAGCAGGCGCGAGTGCAGATAGAAGACGTCACCTGGATAGGCCTCGCGGCCCGGCGGACGACGCAGCAACAGGGAGACCTGGCGATAGGCGACCGCCTGCTTGGACAGATCGTCGTAGACGATAAGGGCATCTTCACCGCGATCACGGAAGTATTCCCCCATGGTGCAACCCGAATAGGCCGCCAGGAACTGCATCGGAGCGGGATCGGCCGCACCGGCCGCCACCACGATGGTGTGTTCCATGGCACCGTGCTCTTCGAGCTTGCGCACCACGCTGGCAATGGTCGACAGCTTCTGACCGATCGCCACATAGATACAGGTGATGTTCTTGCCTTTCTGGTTGATGATCGCATCGATGGCGACGGCAGACTTGCCGATCTGACGGTCACCGATGATCAACTCACGCTGGCCACGCCCGATCGGCACCATCGCATCGATCGACTTCAGACCGGTCTGTACCGGCTCATCCACCGACTGGCGGGTGATGACGCCGGGTGCGACCTTCTCGACCGCATCGGTCAGCTTGGCATTGATATCACCCTTGCCATCGATGGCGTTGCCCAGGGAGTCGACGACGCGACCGATCAGCTCTGGCCCCACCGGCACCTCGAGGATACGACCGGTACACTGGGCGGTCATGCCCTCTTCGAGTTGCAGGTAGTCACCCAGTACCACGGCACCTACGGAGTCGCGCTCAAGGTTGAGCACCATGCCGTAGATGCTACCGGGGAATTCGATCATCTCACCGAACATCGCATCCTCGAGCCCGTGAATTTTCACGATGCCGTCGGAAACGCTGACGATGGTACCCTGGTTGCGGGCTTCGGATGCGACATCCAGCTTCTCGATACGCTGCTTGATGATGTCGCTGATCTCGGAAGGATTCAGTTGCTGCATGCCATGTCCCTCGAACTCAAGCGATAAGGGCCTCGGAGAGGCGATTCAGTCGACCACGTACCGACCCGTCGATGACGGTGTCACCGGTGCGCAGGACGACGCCTCCCAGGAGGTTCTTGTCCACCTGAGTGGTAATGGAGATTTCGCGTTTCATGCGCTTCTTCAGCGCACCGGCGAGCTTCTGCTGCTGGCTGTCATCCAACTCGAAGGCGGAGACAACCGTTACCTCGATACGCTTTTCCTGCTCTGCGCGCAGACGCTCGAACTGGTCGGCAATAGCGCTCAGGGTCGGCAGCCGACCCTTCTCTCCCAGGGTATCGAGAAAGCGGCGTTGGGCGTCATCGACACTGACGTCGGCCAACTCGATAGCCAGGGATACCCGGCGCTCAGTTGTCAGCTTGGGACTGCCGAGAAGTTTCTGCACATCATGGCTGGCCATGACAAGGCGGAGCTTCTGCAGCAGCTCGGACCAGGCGTCCAGCGCCTTCTGTTCACTGGCGTAGTCGAAGGCTGCCTTGGTATAGGGGCGTGCGACGGTTGAAAGTTCCGCCATGTGTCACCTCCTCAGAGTTCGGCAGCAAGCTTGTCGAGTAGCTTGCGATGCGTCTTTTCGTCGATGGAGGATTCCAGGATGCGCTCCGCACCAACAATAGCGAGACGCGACACCTGCTCACGCAGCTCTTCCTTCGCACGGTTCACTTCCTGCTCGATCTCAGACTTGGCAGAGGCGATCATGCGTTCGCCTTCTTGGCGAGCCTGGTCACGTGCTTCCTCGATCATCTGGCTGGACCGCTTGTGGGCCTGGTCCAGGATTTCTGCTGCCTGTTTCTTGCTCTCACGCAGTGTCTCGTTGGCTTCTTCTTGGGCCACCTCGAGGTCGCGTGTCGCGCGGCTGGCAGCGTCCAGGCCATCGGCGATCTTCTTCTGTCGCTCCTGCAGAGCTTGCATGACCGGCGGCCAAACAAACTTCATGCAGAACCAGACGAAGACCGCAAAGGCAATGGCCTGGCCGATCAGGGTAAGGTTCAGATTCACGCCGGCACCTCTCGCGTCACAGGTTTGGGGTTAGTATCACGACGGGTCTTGCGACCGTCGTGATTTAACCGACAAACGGATTGGCGAAGGTGAAGAACAGCGCGATACCCACACCGATCATGGTCACGGCGTCCAGCAGGCCGGCGACGATGAACATTTTCACCTGCAGCATCGGGATCATCTCCGGCTGACGCGCGGCGCCTTCGAGGAACTTACCGCCGAGGATACCGAAGCCTATGGCGGTGCCGAGGGCGCCCAGGCCGATCAGCAGGGACACAGCGATAGCGGTCATACCCAGAACTTGTGCTTCCATGGTGCTCTCCAGTTTTCAGTCTAGTGGTTATGGATTAACTGTTAATCAGTTGCGAAGGTTAGTGCTTCTCCACCGCCATGCTCAGATAGACGATGGTCAGCATCATGAAGATGAAGGCCTGCAGGGTGATGATCAGGATATGAAACACCGCCCAGATAAAGTGCAGCGGCAGTTGCCAAAGCCCCATCATGGCGACCAGGATGAAGATCAGCTCACCTGCATACATGTTGCCGAACAGACGAAGACCGAGCGACACAGGCTTGGCCAGCAGGGTCACGGTCTCGAGCAAGAAGTTGACCGGCACGAACAGCGCCTGGACCAGCTTGTTGGGTGAATGGAACGGATGCAGCGTCAGTTCACCGATGAAACCAGTAATGCCCTTTTCGCGAATGGTATAGAAGATGATCAGGCCGAAGACGGACAGCGACATGCCCAGCGTGGCGTTGATATCGGTGGTCGGCACGACCTTGAAGTAGACGTGGGCGGGATCGGCACCGAACATCACTCCGACCTTCTGGGCGAGCATCGGCAGGATGTCCACCGGCACCAGGTCCATCAGGTTCATCAGGAAGACCCAGCAGAAGATGGTCAGCGATAGCGGTGCGATCAGCTGACTCTTTCCGTGGAAGGTATCCTTCACCGAGTTGTCTACGAATTCGACCATCAGCTCGACGAAGTTCTGCAGCCCGGAGGGAACGCCGGTGGTCACCGCCTTGCCTGCCTTGAGGAACATCCACAGGAACAGTGACCCCAGGCCAATCGACCAGCCAAGGGTGTCAAGGTGAATCGCCCAGAACCCCATGTCGGACGCTTCCTGAGCGGAATGCGCCATCGACCAACCGTTTTCTGGATGATTCCCGAAGGTCAGGTTCTGCAGGTGGTGTTGGATGTACTCCGTAGGAGTCTGGTTGTTGCCTGCCATACTCTGCCTCGATTTCAGGTGTGCGACGGTCGACGTAAGAGCCAGGGACTCAGCCAATGCACCAACAGCGTCGCCACGTAAGCGCTAAAGAAGAAAGCGGGATTTGACGGAGGCACTGCCACGAACACCAGCGTGAACAATGCCACCGTCAAACCAAACTTGCCGGCTTCAGCCCGATAGAAGCCCTTGACGATGTCTTGAGTATGCCGCGCACCCTGATAACGAAAGGCGCGCCAGACGAAATAGGCATTAGGCAACAGTGCCACTCCGCTGCCGGTCAGCGCCGATACCGCGCCGCTGAGCCCGGCGGTCAGCATTCCAACAACGCTGACCACGACCAGCATGAGACTCTGGGCCACGAGCAGGCGTGCAATGGGCGGTCGCTTGAGCTTGGCTGCCACCGGTTATCCCCTGCCCCGCGTCGTCTCAGGCTATCATCTGTCCGTTTCCGTTTCTGCCGTTAAAACCCACGACAAACTCCGTGGCGATTATAGGGAAGGGCCTTGGCGGCTTCAACCAACGCTATCGCGATTTTGTCCAATATTGCGTCTTTACACGACTAATAGCCCGCTAAACGTCGGTAAATTACGTTAGCTTGCTAAAAGAAGCCAAACCGAATGTATGGCTTCCCCAGCCTAGCGGATATGGCCAAGGATTCCGTCCAGCTCGTCGAGACTGGAATAGCGAATGGTCAGACGCCCCTTGCCACCACGCCCATGGTGAATGTTGACGGGAGACCCCAGGAGTTCCCCCAGACGGGTCTCGAGACGCGCGACATCGGGACTGAGTGGGACCTTTTCGGCCCGCTTGGGTGTGCCCGTGGCAAGGCGCTTGACCAGCGCCTCGGTATCCCGGACGGTCAGATCCTTGTTGACCACCTCATGCGCCGCCTTGCGCTGCTTGGCCCCGGTCAGGGCCAGCAAGGCACGCGCATGGCCCATGTCCAGATCGCCCCGCTCCAGCAGGGTCTGTACCTCAGGGTCGAGTGCCAGCAATCGCAGTAGGTTGGTGACCTGGGTGCGGGACTTGCCCACGGCATCGGCGACCTGCTGCTGTGTCAGTTCGAATTCCTCGAGGAGGCGTTTGAGCGCCATGGCCTCCTCGACGGGATTGAGATTCTCGCGCTGGATATTCTCGATCAGTGCCAGCGCCAGGGCCACCTCATCGCTGGCCTCGCGAATCACCGCGGGAATAACGTCCAGTTCGGCGAGCTGGGCGGCACGCCAGCGACGTTCCCCGGCAATGATCTCGTAACGATTCTCGCCAACCGGACGGACCACGATGGGCTGCATGACACCCTGGGCGCGGATCGAGTCGGCCAGCTCCTCCAGGGCTTCAGGCTGGATGTCGCGACGCGGCTGATACTTGCCCCGCGTCAGCTGGCTCAATGGCAGGCGTTCGAGCCGCTCTTCCATGGGGGGTGCCGGGGGTGTTTCCCCCTCGGGCACCTGCAGTGAATCGATCTCGGGGAGATCGAGGCTCTCGCGGCGGCGGGCACCGGCCCCGATCAGGGCATCCAGGCCACGCCCCAGGGCGCGTTTACGCGTCATCGACAATCCCTCATCACAGCAGTCAGCGCCTGTTATCTAACGCAACAGTCTAGAGTGACAGGCGGCGAATCAATTCCTTGGCCAGAACCCGGTGTGCCTGGCTACCTCGTGAAAAACGTGCGTACTTGGTCACCGGCAAGCCATGACTCGGCGCTTCGGCGACCCGGATATTGCGCGGAATCGTGGTCTTGAGCAGGGCATCGCCGAAGTAGTCGCGAAGTTGCTTGCTGACATCGCGTGTCAGGCTGTTGCGTGAATCGAACATGGTTCTGAGGATCCCGAAGATCTCCAGGTCGGCGTTCACGCTATCCTTGATCTGCTCGACGGTATCCAGCAATGCCGAGAGCCCTTCCATGGCGTAGAACTCGCACTGCAGGGGAATCAAGACACCATGGGCGGCGGTCAGGGCATTCACCGTGAGCATGTTCAGGGAAGGCGGACAGTCGATCAGCACGACATCGTACTCGGTCGCGATATCATCGAGTGCCTCGACCAGACAGCGTTCTCGACCCTCTTCGCGGTCGAGCAGTTCGACCTCGGCCGCCGTCAGGTCACCGTTGCCCGGCAGCAGGGCGAAGCCCGCTGCGGGACAGTCGAGGATGACCTCGGCCGCCTTGCGGCCATCGAGCAGCACATCGA
The DNA here is from genome assembly GCA_024636705.1 of Halomonas sp. Classification (GTDB taxonomy): domain Bacteria; phylum Pseudomonadota; class Gammaproteobacteria; order Pseudomonadales; family Halomonadaceae; genus Halomonas. Next base: position 23,848 of record JAGXGN010000111.1, on the reverse strand, counting down.
GGACACTGGCCTCGAGACTGTGCTTATCGACACCACTGCCCATGGTGGCATGGCCCTGGGGGTCGAGGTCGACCAGCAGTACACGGCGGTCAAGCGCCGCCAGGCTGGCGGCGAGGTTGACGGCCGTGGTGGTCTTTCCCACGCCGCCCTTCTGGTTGGTAAGGGCGATAATCTTGGTCACGGAAAACTCCCTAATAACGCGTTCTTCCTGGATCAAACGCCTCAGGGGCGACCTCGGGACGATTCGGACCCTTCGAGGATCACGAGTCTTCGGCTCGCTGTGTCGAAGGGTATCACCAGGGAAGGACATGACACAGCACGAACATTCCCGGGCAAGTCGGTCAGTTCTTCCTCCACGGCAGGACCTTTCATGGCCAGCCACTGCCCACCGGGCGCCACCAGGCGATGCGTGAGGGTGACGAAGTCCCCCAGACTGGCGAAGGCCCGGGAAATGACCTGATCGAACTGACCATCGAATCCCTCGACCCTGACCTGCACCGGTGTCACCCGAGGCAGGTCCAGTTCCAGGACGGCCTGGCGTTGAAAGCGTACCTTCTTGCCGTTGCTGTCCAGCAGGGTGACCCGCAGTTCCGGCTTGAGAATCGCCAGCACCAGTCCCGGTAGACCGGCCCCGGCACCCACGTCGAGCAGCGTCGGTCCCTTGATGAAGGACAGCACGGCGGCACTGTCCAGGAGGTGCCTAACGACCATCTCATCGGGTGCACGTACCGCCGTGAGGTTATAGGCGCGGTTCCACTTGTGCAACAGCGCCACCAATTGCAGCAGGCGTGCCCGCTGCGCTTGGTCCACTCCTATCTCCAGTGCACAAAGCCCTTCGTCGAGGCGCGACTCGACCCTGGCATCACCGAGGGAATTCATGCACTGACGACCTTCTGATCGTTCAGCAGGCGACGCTTCTTGAGGTGGATCAGCAGGATGGAAACGGCGGCCGGGGTCACGCCGGAGATCCGTGATGCCTGGGCCAGGGTCTGCGGACGCGCTTCCTCGAACTTCTGGCGAATCTCGTGAGAGAGCCCCTGTACCGCTGCATAGTCCAGATCGGACGGCAGGACGGTTCCCTCATGGCGCTTGAGCCGGTCGATATCATCCTGCTGTCGTGCGATATAGCCCTGGTATTTCGCCTGGACCTGAACCTGTTCGACCACCGCCTCGTCCTCGACAGTCGTGATCTCGATACCGGGAAGGCGGGTGAGATCGGCATGGGTCAGCTCCGGGCGCCTGAGCAGATCCATCAGACTGTACTCCCGGGCTAGCGATTTGCCGGTCTTCTCGGCTACCGCCTCGGCGGCGGCGCTGCCGGGCTGGACCCAGGTCGCCTGCAAGCGTGTGCTTTCGCGTTCGATGGCCTCGCGCTTGATGGCGAAGGCCCGCCAGCGATCCTCGTCCACCAGACCCAGCTCACGACCGGTCTCGGTGAGTCGCAGGTCGGCATTGTCCTCGCGCAGCAGGAGCCGGTACTCGGCTCGCGAGGTGAACATGCGATAGGGCTCTCTGGTACCCAGGCTGATCAGATCGTCGACCAGCACACCCAGATACGCCTCGTCACGACGCGGCCACCAGGCTTCCAGGCCCTGTGTCCGCCGACCCGCATTCAATCCTGCCAGAAGCCCCTGCGCCGCGGCCTCCTCATACCCGGTGGTACCGTTGATCTGCCCGGCGAAGAAGAGGTTGTGGATGAATTTGGTTTCCAGGGAGTGCTTGAGATCCCGAGGATCGAAGAAATCGTATTCGATGGCATACCCCGGCCGGGTGATGTGGGCGTTTTCCAGACCCTCGATCGAGCGGACTACCTGCAATTGCACATCAAAGGGCAGCGAGGTCGAGATGCCGTTGGGGTAGAGCTCATGGGTATCCAACCCCTCGGGTTCAATGAAGATCTGGTGGCTGGTCTTGTCGGCGAAACGGTGAACCTTGTCCTCGATGGATGGGCAGTAACGAGGGCCGATTCCCTCGATCGCCCCGGAGTACATCGGCGAACGGTCGAGATTCGCCAGGATGATCTCGTGGGTTCGCTCGTTGGTATGGGCGATATGACAGCTCACCTGCCGCGGATGCTGTCCAGGATGGCCGAGGAAGGACATCACCGGCGTCGGGGTGTCACCCGGCTGTTCCTCGAGTCGCGGGATGTCGAGGCTCCTGGCATCCAGGCGAGGAGGCGTGCCGGTCTTGAGCCTGTCGACCCGGAAGGGAAAGGCGCGCAGGCGTTGGGCAAGGACGTTGGACGGGGGATCGCCGGCACGCCCACCACGGGACTGGTCGAGACCGATATGGATGATGCCGCCCAGGAAGGTCCCGGTACACAGCACCACGGTCTCGCCGAGAAAGCGGATCCCCGTTTCGGTGACCACGCCGCGCACGCTGTTGTTCTCGACGATCAGATCACCGGCGGCCTGCTGGAAGAGCGTCAGGTTCGGCTGGTTTTCCAGCAGGCCTCGGATGGCGGCCTTGTAGCGAATCCGGTCGGCTTGTGCGCGGGTAGCGCGGACCGCTGGCCCCTTGCGGGCATTGAGTACACGAAACTGGATACCCCCCAGGTCGGTGGCAATCCCCATGGCACCGCCGAGTGCATCGATTTCCTTGACGAGATGACTCTTGCCAATCCCGCCGATGGCGGGATTGCAGGACATCTGGCCGAGGGTCTCGATGTTGTGCGTGAGCAACAGAGTCTGACAACCCATGCGAGCGGAAGCCAGGGCGGCTTCGGTTCCCGCATGGCCTCCGCCGATGACGATGACGTCGAAGCGGTCTGGGTAATTCAAGGGGCCACCTCACTGGTTCGGTCGGGTGAGCGATCAACGGGGCAGTATAAACCCCCTGTGGATCATCGTCAGGGTTTTCCACATCCGGATTCCTCGAACCGGTCTTCATCGACCCTTCAGTATCAATTAATACAGATTAATAAAGAGAAGTTCTGTTGTTGTAGTAACTACTGGTGTGTATAAAATACGGGGATAAGTCATTTTTCCCTATAAATAACAATGGAATGAATTGTTGACCAAAAGCTGGACAAGAGGGGTTTGGCCTGCGTACGGGCTGTCATGAAGCTGTGCACGAAATGCGGTCTTACCCACAAGGGATCGCTATCACCGCTTATCCACTGCCGGATACCCGGCTTGTCAACCCGACTGTCAACAGCCTCTCGCCACTGCAACGAGGTCGCTGATCGCGGTGGATACAGCGCGATGGAAAGGTCTTGTGGAGATATTCTATCCACAGCCGAAAAAGGCCGAAAAAAAGGCCTGTCGCATCGACAGGCCCTCTCGTACAGCGGCGTTGTTAGCCGGATTCTGTGTTATTTGTTCACTGTTCAGTGCTTGAGCACCCTTGCCAGGAAGCTGCGCGTCCTGTCGTCATCGGGTTGATCGAAGATCCGTTCGGGAGGCCCGACTTCTGCGATCTCGCCAAGGTGGATGTAAACCACCCGATCGGCGACTTCACGGGCGAACCCCATCTCGTGGGTGACGATGATCATGGTCATGCCTTCCTTGGCCAGTTCGCGCATGGCATCGAGGACTTCGCCGATCATCTCCGGGTCCAACGCCGAGGTCGGTTCATCGAACAGCATCAATCGCGGTTCCATGGCCAGGGCTCGGGCCAGGGCGACGCGCTGCTGCTGGCCACCGGAGAGCTGACTGGGATGCTTTACTGCCTGGTCGGAGATACCCACACGCTCGAGCAATCGGTCGGCCGTCTCGACCGCATCGCCGCGGCTCCAGCCCCGAACCTTCATGGGAGCCAGGATCACGTTATCGAGAACGCTGAGGTGGGGAAAGAGGTTGAATTGCTGGAAGACCATGCCGACTTCGGTACGAATCTTCTGCAGGGCCTTGCCGCTCTTGCCGAAGGGTTCCAGGTCCTTGCCATCGACCTGGATATGGCCCTGCTGAAATTCCTCGAGACCATTGATGCAGCGGATGAGGGTCGACTTCCCCGAGCCACTGGCGCCAATGACCACGACGACCTCGCCTTTCTTCACATCGAGGTCGATGTCCTTGAGCACGTGGAGGCTGCCGAAGTGCTTGTTGACCTTCTCCATCCGCACGATGGGTGTCTCGGTTGAATTGCGCTCTGTCATCTTCAGGTCTCCGTTATTGACCGACCAGGCCCTTGTTTTCGATCAGGCGCAGGACAATGGAGAGGCTCCAGGTAATGGCCAGATACATCATCGCCACCATGAAGTACACCTCCAGGGCGGTGAAGGTGGTGGCAATGTAGATCTGCCCCTGGCGAACCAGCTCTCCCACGCCGATGACCGAGAACAGTGACGTGTCCTTGATACTGATGATGGCCTGATTGCCCAGTGGTGGGATCATGCGCCTCAAGGCTTGTGGCCAGATAACGTAACGGAAAGCCTGCGTCCGTGACAGGCCGAGGGACAGCGAGGCTTCGCGCTGGCCGCGTTCGATGGATTGGACACCGCCCCGCACCACCTCGGAAATGTAGGCGCCGGAATTGACGGCGATGGCGGCGATCCCCGCGGTCAGGGCATTGATGGGACCACCGAGCAGTTGAGGCAGACCATAGAAGATGAACAGGACCTGTACCAGGATGGGAGTACCCCGGAATACCTCGATATAGAGGATGGCCGGCCAGCGCATCCAGCGCAGCGGACTGATTCGCAGCAGGCCAAAGAAGATGCCAATGAAGAAGCCGATGGCCAGACCGCCGAAGGAGATAATGAGGGTCCAGGGAATACCCGGCAGCAGGTGAGGAATGGAACCGAATGCTGCCGCCCAGTCGAATTGAAAGGTCACTTCCACGAGAGATTCTCCCGGTTCAGAAACACCAGGGGGCCGGGGGTTCGTACCACCCGGCCCCACTCGTTATCCCGCTACAGGTGGGATGCTCAGGGCATCTCAGCCATTATTCTTCACTGGGAGGAGCTTCGCCGAACCACTTTTCGAAGATCTCGGCGTAGGTGCCGTCCTCTTGCATGGAGGCCAACGCCTCGTTGGTCGGCTCAACCCACTCGCTGCCTTTGTGGAAGACGATGCCGTACTGCTGACCGGCGTAGAGGGGACCGACCACCTTGGTGCGGCCTTCGCCACGGGTTCTGGCAAAGTAGGAGACATTGGGGGCGTCGTAGAAGGCAGCGTCCACATTGCGACCCAGCAAGGCCATGTACATGTCGCTGTTGCCCGGGTAGGGCGTGATGTCGGCGCTGTCGCCCAGGTTCTCCTGGAGGAAGTCATAGCTGGTGGAGCCGATACGGGTGGCGACGGACAGACCCTCCAGGTCCTCGATGGTCTCGACGCTGTCGTTGTCGGCACGCACGATGATGCGCAGGCCGGAATCATAGTAGGGATCCGAGAAGTCGACGATCTCGGCGCGTTCTTCGGTGATGGTGACCCCGGCAATGGCGATTTCCTGATTACCGGTCTGGATGGCGGGAATGATCCCGGCGAATTCGATGGTGGTCAGGTTCACCTCGAAGCCGGCACGTTCCGCCACCTCGTTGATGATGTCCATGTCGAAACCGATCATTTCCCCGGTCTCGGAATCCAGCATCTCGAAGGGCACGAAACTGGGGTCGGTCACGACATTGACACTGGGGGTCTGCGCGACGGCATGGCCTGCGATGCCGAGCGTCAGGGCGACGGCGAGGGAGGATGACGTCAACAAGGTTGAAGCCTTGGAAGATTCTTTCATGTGACACCCTTTTTCTGGGAATTGACTGTTGAGATACGCCCTTTCAACCATGGCGAGGTTCACCGGGGCCGTCAAGTCCGCGAACCCCGATGGACTCAACGAGTATTCAAACCATAAAAGAGGCACCACAGCCGCAGGTCGAGGTGGCGTTGGGGTTCTGGACCAGGAAACGGGCACCAGCAAGGCCCTCCTCGTAGTCCACCGTGGAGCCCACCAGGTACTGATAAGAGAGGGGGTCGACGACCAGGGCAACCTCGCCGAAGGGGATCAGCGTATCGTCTTCGGCGACTTCTTCAGCGAAATCGAAGCCATACTGGAAGCCTGAGCAGCCGCCACCGGTCACGTAGACGCGCAGCTTCAGGTCCGATGAGCCTTCCTCGCCGATAAGCGTCCGCAGACGCGCCCGGGCGTTGTCGGAAAGCATCAAGGGCGTGGGAACAAAGGATTCGGCAAGGCTCATAGGAGAGCTCCCTCGAGGGAAATGACACGATTCGTCCCGTGATTATCCACAATCCCGAGCAAAAAGGTCAACTTTGTGGAAGCCTCCTCGGTGCTATTCCGGGGGCAGGTCTACGAGGAGGCGCTGTGAACCCTTCCCTGGGCGCTACCGACGCCATCCCTGGCGTAGGACCTCCTCTCCGACTTGCCCCCGGCGCCCCTCGGTATCCTGGAGATGGTGTCAGGGCATCATGGCCGGGGCCTCCAGGCCGGCATTTTCCGCGAAGCCGAACATCAGGTTGAGATTCTGGATGGCCTGCCCGGATGCGCCCTTCACCAGATTGTCGATTACCGACAGCACGACGACGGTATCCCCCTTGCCTGGCCGGTGGACGGCCAGGCGACAGAGGTTGGCGCCCTTGACGCTGCGCGTCTCCGGGTGGCTTCCCGCCGGCATGACATCGACGAACGGCTCGTTGGTGAAGCGGTCTTCGAAGAGGGCCTGAAGATCACCAGGCTCTACCGTCAGCCGCCCGTAGAGGGTGGCATGGATGCCGCGGATCATCGGTGTCAGGTGTGGGACGAAGGTCAGTCCCACTGGCTGGTTGGCGGCATCACCGAGGCCCTGGCGAATCTCCGGAAGGTGACGATGCCCGGCGGCGCCATAGGCCTTCATGGATTCACTGGCCTCGGCCATCAGGGAGGGCACCTTGGCCGAGCGCCCTGCGCCAGTGACCCCCGACTTGCAGTCGGCGATCAGGTGTTCCACGTCTATCAGACCGGCTTCCAGCAGGGGTATGAGACCGAGTTGGACAGCGGTGGGATAGCAGCCCGGCACCGCGACCAGGCGAGCCTGGCGAATCGTCTCGCGATTCATCTCGGGCAGACCATAGACGGCTTCATGGAGAAGCTGCGGCGCCCCATGCGGCTGCCCGTACCATTCGGCCCATTCCTCGGCGTCGCGCAGACGAAAGTCTGCCGACAGGTCAATGACCCGGGTGCCCTTGTCGAGCAGTTCGCCCGCCAGGGCGTGTGCCACGCCATGGGGAGTAGCGAAGAAGACGGCATCACAGCGTCCCAGGCGGTCGGCATCGGGTACCGAGAACGCCAGGTCATCGTAGTGGCCGCGTAGGTTGGGGTACATGTCAGCGACGCCCATCCCCGCCTCGGAACGCGAGGTGATGGCCTCGACATGCACCTCGGGATGACGGGCCAGCAGCCGTAGCAGTTCAACGCCGGTGTATCCGGTACCGCCGACGATTCCGACCTTGATCACGATGAACTCCTTACTGTCACCGGGTGTGGGGGAATGAGGTCCCCGGCGCCTGTGCGACGATCCGGGACCTCTCATGACAGTTATGATACACAAGGGGAAGGGGCCCTACCCAGGGCATCCGCCTGAACCGCATGAACAGGAATGTCCCAGTGCCGCGTTTTAGCTTTCCCGATCTCAGCCTGGACGCCTTTCGACGCCAGCTGGCCAATGTCGATGCCCTGCCCCAGTTATGTGTGCTGGGTGTCGTCTCCGGGGTGATCACCGGAGGACTGATGGTCGGTTTTCGCCTCTTGATCGATCTGGGTGCCCTGGTCTTCATGCCGGAGGCGGACCCGGAAGCCTTCGAGGGACTCTCCCCGTTCGTCCGAACCCTCATGCCGCTTCTCGCCGTGGCCTTGATCGGTGTCCTGCTGTGGCGTCAGCCGCCAGCGGCACGCAAGCTCGGCGTCAGACACGTCATCGAGCGATTGACCCATCATCAGGGGCGCTTTCCTATGCGTAACTGGCTGAATCAGTGGTGGGTCGGAGTGATCTCGGTGCTCGGTGGCCTCTCGGCCGGCCGAGAGGGTCCCTCGATCCATCTGGGCGCGGCGGCCTCCAGTGGACTTGGCCAGCAGCTTCGGTTACCCCACAACAGCCTCAGGGTCCTGGTGGCCTGCGGTACCGCGGCAGGGATCTCAGCCTCCTTCAACACGCCCATTGCCGGGGTCATCTTCGCCATGGAAGTGGTGATCATGGAATACACCATCGCGGGGTTCATGCCGGTGATCCTGGCGTCTACCATGGGTGCTCTGGTGGCACAACTGGTCTATGGGGCGGAGCCCGCCTTCCAGGTGCCCACCCTGAGCCTCGGGTCGATGACCAACCTGCCCTGGATTCTGGTGACCGCTCTGTTGATCGGCCTGATGGCGGGTCTGTTCATCCATGTGGCCAAGACTTCGATGATCACCGAACGTCCGCTCTGGTTGCGATTGTCGCTGGTCGCCTTCGGCACTGCCGCGGTAGCCTGGTGGTATCCCGAGGTTCAGGGGATCGGCTACGACAGCCTGGCGGCTTCGCTCAACGGTGAACTGGCAATCGATGTACTGCTGGTGTTGGTGGTGGCAAAACTGCTGCTCACGGCGATCACCGTGGCCAGCGGGATTCCGATCGGCATCATCGGCCCCGTCCTGGTGATGGGTGCGGCGGCGGGTGCCTTGATGGGTATGGCGGGTGCCTGGATGTGGCCGGAGAATTCCGCCGACCCGGGTCTCTATGCCATGCTCGGCATGGCGGCGATGATGGGCGCGGTGCTGCAGGCCCCCCTCGCCGCCCTGATGGCCCTGCTCGAGCTGACCCACAATCCCAACATCATTCTTCCGGGCATGCTGGCGGTGGTGGTCTCCTGCCTCACCTCACGGCAACTCTGTCGTTGCGATGGTTTCTTCATCAGCGTGACACGCCATGGCCTGCATCCCCTCCAGCAGCCCTTGATGCAGGCCCTGTCCCGGGTGTCGGTGCCGGCGGTGATGGAGCGTAGCCTGGTCAGGACCTATCGAATGGTGTCACGGGAACGGGCCAGTGCATTGCTGGAGGGCAATCCCGTCTGGATATTGATCGAGCGATCCACCGACGACAAGCCGACGCTCGCCCTCAAGGCGGCCGACCTGGCGCGCTGGTTGATTGAGCACGGCGAGTCGAAGGATGAGAATTCCAGCGAACTCCTGGACTTGCTGGAGATTCCGGGACAGCGCCTGGACATGGCCCCGATTCACCTGCAGGCGACACTTTCCGAGGCCTTTGCACGACTCAACGATCAGGCAGTCGATGCGCTCTATGTCGAGCATGGTAACCGGCCGAAGCAGAAGCGGATTTCCGGTATCATCACGCGTGGCGCCATCGAGCGCTATTATCGTTTCGATTCATCGTCATCCTGAGGAGTTTCCATGTATCCATGGATCAAGGCCCTGCATCTCATCGCCATGGTCACCTGGTTCGCCGCCCTGTTCTACCTGCCGCGGCTCTATGTCTACCATGCCATCGCCCGTGACCGCGACGAGCCGCAGGCCATCGCGCATTTCAAGGTCATGGAGCGCAAGCTCTATCGCGGGATCATGACCCCTTCGATGATCGCGGTACTGCTTTTCGGTGGTGCTTTGCTGGTGCTGAGTCCAGGCTGGCTGGCGCAGGGATGGATTCATGCCAAGCTGCTGCTGGTTGCCCTGCTGGTGGGCTATCATCATCTCTGTCTGATCTATCTGAGGCAGTTTGCCGAGGACCGCTGCCGACGTGGGCATCTGTTCTTTCGCTGGTTCAATGAATTACCGGTGATCGCGCTGCTGGTGATCGTGTTTCTCGCCGTCCTCAAGCCGTTCTGATGGCGACTTCCTCCCCGATGGTGCCGCATCTCCCGGTGGTGCTGGTGTTGGCCGGCCACGATCCCACCGGGGGGGCGGGCCTGGTGGCCGATTCCGAAGCGATCGCCGCCAATGGTGGCTGGGCGCTGACCATACCCACGGCCTGGACGGTACAGAATTGTCGTGATGTCAGCGAGGTGATACCCGCGGACCCGGACGCCATGCGCCGCATGGCCCTGGCCCTCGATGACTTCGATATTGCCGCCATCAAGGTCGGCCTGGTGGCCAGTTCGTCGACGCTGGATGCCGTGACAGATATCGTGCGGCGACGTCCCGGCGTCCCCCTGGTGCTGGATCCGGTGCTCAGGGCCGGTGGCGGCAGTGAGTTATCCACAGCCGAGCTGGTGGATGGCTTGCGGGAAAGACTGCTGCCTCTGGTGGATATCCTGACCCCCAACAGGCAGGAACTGTCACGTTTGACGCTGGGTCTGGAGGGCGACGATACCCGGCGAGCGGTGGAACTGATGACCCTGGGTTGCCAGGCGATCCTGGTGACCGGCACCGATGACCCGATCGATCGGGTGCCCCGGGATCGGGTGCAGCATACCCTGCATGCACCGGATCTGAGTCGCCAGTGGTCCTGGCCGAGGCTCGACGGCCAGTTCCATGGTTCCGGTTGTACCCTGGCGGCGGCCCTGGCGGCGAGGCTCGGTACCGGTGAGTCACTGGTTGCCGCCTGTGAGCAGGCGCAGGCCTTTACCTGGCAATCCCTCGCCCATGGTTGGCAACCGGGGGAAGCGCAGATCCTGCCGCGTCGACTGTGGCGATTGGCGGTAATGCCAGAGAGGGTCGATGGCGTGCCGCCATCATGACGCCAGGGCTTTTCATCCTCGACATGAGCACAGAGAATGGATCGAGTGTTTCGGGGACAAGGGGGTTTCGTTCACGGTTTTTCTACAGGCCGTCTGCAATTTATCCAGAGAATTATCCACAGGCTCGTCGCTACGGGCTGAAACCATCAACGACCTCGTGAGGTAGACATGACCACATCTGTACAGCTCTTCGAACAGGCCTGTCGCCATATTCCCGGCGGGGTCAATTCTCCGGTTCGTGCCTTCAAGGGCATGGAGCGTCCGCCGGTGTTCATGGAGCGTGCCCAGGGGCCCTACCTGTTCGATGTCGAGGGCAAGCGGTATGTGGATTATGTCGGCTCCTGGGGCCCCATGATCACCGGCCATGCCGATCCGGATGTGCTCATGGCGGTACGCGAACGACTCGACAACGGCCTGTCCTTCGGGACACCCACCGCCATCGAGACGACCATGGCGGACCTCGTCTGCGAGTTGATACCCACCCTCGAGATGGTGCGCATGACCAGCTCGGGTACCGAGGCCACCATGTCCGCCATTCGTCTGGCACGGGGCGTCACCGGGCGGGACAAGATCGTCAAGTTCGAGGGTAACTACCATGGCCACTCCGATTCACTGCTGGTCAAGGCCGGCTCGGGTGCCCTCACCCATGGAGAGCCGAGTTCCCCCGGAGTACCGGCGGCCCTGGCCGAGCATACGGTCACCCTGCCCTACAATGATCTCGACGCCGCGGAACAGTGCTTCGAGTCGATCGGCAGCGAGATCGCCTGCATCATCGTCGAGCCGGTGGCCGGCAACATGAACTGCATCCCGCCTCAGCCGGGCTTCCTGGAGTGCCTGAGAAAGCTCTGCGATGTCCATGACAGTGTGCTGATCTTCGATGAGGTCATGACCGGTTTTCGCGTGGCACTGGGGGGCGCCCAGGCCCATTATGGCGTGAAGCCCGATCTTACCTGCCTGGGCAAGATCGTCGGAGGGGGCATGCCGGTAGGCGCCTTCGGTGGCAGCGAGACCCTCATGTCCAATATCTCGCCGCTGGGGCCCATCTATCATGCGGGTACCCTGTCCGGGAATCCGCTGGCCATGGCCGCCGGCGTCGCGCTCCTCACCAAGCTCAAGGAACCCGGCTTCCACAATGCGCTGGCCCAGCGAGTCGATACCCTCTGTCATGGGCTCAAGGAGCGTGCCGATGCCGCCGGCGTCGACATGATCACCCAGAGTGCCGGCGGCATGTTCGGTCTTTTCTTTACCCGACAGAGCCGAGTCGACAACTTCGGCCAGGCCACCGCTTGTGATGCCCAGGCCTTCCGCCGATTCTTCTGCGCCATGCTCGACGAGGGTGTCTACCTGGCGCCTTCGGCCTTCGAAGCGGGTTTCATGTCCAGCGCCCACCGACCCGAGGATATCCAGTTGACCCTGGATGCCTCCGAGAAGGCCTTTGCAAAGATGTCGAAGCAGGCTTGATGTTTCAATGACCAGGATCACGCTCCGCTTGCCGAGATCGTGATCTCCAGTGCCAGGATAGATGACATGAGCCATGCAACGGGCAACCCTCCCCCCGAAAACCAAGCGTCCCTGGCGTTGGATGCCCTGGTGGATCAACTCGTTGCCTATCATGGCGACGACGTTGCTCTGGCTTCATCCGATGATACCGGCGTTCGAGCGGTAAGAAGGCTGGTAGAGGGCGAGCTGGCCGCCATACGGCCGCGTCTGGAGGGGAACGAGGATCGCCAGCGCCTGGCACATCTCGGTCGTTGGCTCGAGCAGGAGATCGCGCGTCTCGCCCCGGTATTCGAGGCACGCCACGAACGGTTGTTGCCGAGCTGGGCCCTCGATCACCCGAATAGCCGACTCCACCATCAGGGTCGGCTACTGTTGAGCAATGCCATCGGTCGTGACCTCGAGGGTCCCCATGTCGATGAACCCCTTGATCCGGCCTGTGATCTGGCCTCGCTGATGGTGGGTCTAGAGAGCAGACACGAGGAAGGCTTGGCACGCCAGGTCCTGGATCTTTACCTGAGCCTGTCTGGTGATTATGAGATCACCCGCTTGCTGTCGCTTTTCCGGGTCTGCCACGCCCTTTCCGGTGCCCGTCGGTCCCTCGAGCGTCGCGACTTGGCCGGAGAGGATCTCGAGCATCCCGCACTGCTGGCAGAGACCATGGCGGAATGCCGTCGCTTCCTGGCCCTCGCGGAAGCCCATGCCGATTTTCGCTTCCCCTCACTGGTGATCAGCGTCGGCGTGTCGGGCAGCGGCAAGAGTCGCTTCACCCGTGGCCTGGTGGAAGGTCTCGGGGGCGTGAGGCTGTGTTCCGATGTGGAGCGTCGCCGCCTGGTCGAGTCCGATTCCGTTAGCAATGCGGACCTCTTCTCCGAGGAGACCACGCATCACACCTATCAGCGCTTGGCCAGCCTGGCGGGGATCCTGCTGGATGCGGGCCTGGTGGCCTGCGTGGATGGGACCTTCCTCAGGCGCTGGCAGCGTGACCTGCTGCGTCAACAGGCCGAGGCGCGAGGCCTTCCGTGTCTGCTGGTCAGTTTCGAAGCGGACGACGCCACCCTGAAGGGGCGGATCGAGAAGCGAGCCCATAGTCAGGGGGTAGCTCGGGAAGACAGCCTGGCGATCCTCGCCCAGCAACAGGCGGATCTCGAGCCCTTCGGCGAGGAAGAGCGCTTTCACCTGGTCCATCTGGATTCCACCGCCGAAAACGCCACCGAGACACTGGCGGGCCTGATCCGTGAGCATGTCAGGTTGTAGGATTCACCCTATTCGCGAGAGGAGACGACATGCCCCCCACCCCTCTGGTGTTGGCCAGCGGCAATGCCGGCAAGTTGCGCGAGTTCCACGAGTTGCTCTTGCCGCTGGGTTTCGATATCCAGCCACAGTCTCAACATGGTGTTGGTGATGTCGAGGAAACCGGGCTGACGTTCGTGGAAAATGCCTTGCTCAAGGCCCGTGAGGCCAGCCGTGTCAGTAGCTTGCCGGCGCTTGCCGATGATTCCGGCCTCGAGGTCGATGCCCTCGAGGGTGCTCCGGGTATTTATTCCGCCCGTTTTGCCGGTGAGCCAAAGAGTGATGAGCGTAACAATGCACGATTGCTGGAGGCATTGGCCGAGGTGCCCGAAGGCCGCCGTACGGGACGATACTGGTGTGTGCTGGTTTATCTGCGACACGCGAAGGACCCAGTACCGCGCATCGTGCAGCGCTGTTGGGAGGGAGAAATTCTCGTGCATCCCCGTGGTGATGGGGGATTCGGCTATGATCCCTTGTTCTGGCTCCCCGACCAGGCCATGAGCGCGGCCGAGCTTTCCGCACAGGAAAAGAACCATCTCAGTCATCGAGGTCGGGCCTTGTGTGCACTGGTGGAGGCGTTGGCCGAGCAGCCGGGCGGGTCATGATGGATCATCGGCTCTCCCAGGATGCGTCGCTCCCCCCGCTGTCGCTCTATGTCCATGTGCCCTGGTGCGTGCGCAAGTGCCCCTACTGTGACTTCAATTCCCACGGGGTGGGAGCCGGTGCCGCCCTGCCCGAGGAGGACTATCTCCAGGCCTTGATCGCCGACCTCGACGCCGAGCTTCCCCTGGTCCAGGGGCGCGAAGTGACCAGTGTCTTCATCGGAGGTGGCACGCCGAGCCTGATGTCGGCGGATTTTTACGCCCGCTTCTTCGCTGCTCTCGCCCGTCGTGTCTCCCTGGCCGGTGATGTCGAGATCACCCTGGAAGCCAATCCCGGCACCCTGGAAAGGGGGCGTTTCGCAGGCTACCGGCGGGCGGGCATCAACCGGCTTTCCCTGGGCGTGCAGAGCTTTCAGGACGCTCAGCTTGCCGCCCTCGGTCGTATCCATTCCGGCGATGATGCACTGCGCGCCGTGGAAGAGGCACGCAGTGCGGGGTTCGACAATATCAACCTCGACCTCATGCACGGGCTACCCGAGCAGACACCGACACTGGCACTGGCCGATATCGACCAGGCGCTTTCCCTGGCGCCGGAACACCTCTCCTGGTACCAGCTTACGCTGGAACCCAACACCGAGTTCTTCTCGCATCCACCGGTCCTGCCCGCGGAGGAATCCCTCTGGGATATCCAGGACCTCGGTCATGCCCGGCTGGAAGAGGCCGGCCTTTCGCGTTACGAGATCTCCGCCTATGCACAGGGAGGGCGATGTTCCCGCCACAACCTGAATTACTGGTCCTTCGGCGATTACCTGGGAATCGGTGCCGGTGCCCATGGCAAGCTGAGTCGAGTCGGCCGCGATGGCGTCATGGCCATGGAGCGACGCTGGAAGGTTCGCCAACCCGAGGCCTATCTGCGGCGCATGGCCGATCCCAGGGGCTTCACCGCCGGCCGCCGTCTCATCGATCCACGGGAACTGCCTCTGGAGTTCGCCATGAATGCCCTGCGCCTGGTGGAGGGGGTTCCCCTTTCGCTGTGGTCACAGAATACCGGCCGCGAGGCTTCCCTGCTCCACGACCGTCTGGCAAGCGCCAGAAATAAAGGACTTCTTGTGGAAGATGTCGACAGGCTGCAGACATCCCCTCAGGGTCTGCTATTCTTGAATGATCTTCTGTCACTGGTTTCTGAATCCGGGGACAGCCAAGGATGACTCAACTGACTTCAGGAGTTAAACATCATGATGAAATCACTTCGTCTTGCCGTTCCCTTCGTAGCTGCCGTTCTGCTGGCGGGCTGCGCCACGGATCCCTATGGCAACCAGACCCAGCGGTCGTCCACCATGACCGGGGCCGGTGTGGGTGCCGCCCTGGGGGCGGCCGCCGGTGCACTAAGTGGTGATGGCAGCACCAGTCGCCGTGATCGTGCCCTGGTTGGTGCCGCTGTGGGCGCTGCCGCGGGTGCCGGTATCGGTGCCTACATGGACCGCCAGGAACAGCAGTTGAGGCAGAGTACCCAGGGCACGGGGATCCAGGTCGACCGTCGCGGTGACGATATCGTTCTCAACATGCCGAGCAGCGTGACCTTCGGCTTCGACTCCAGCGAACTGACCATGAGTGCCCGCAGTGCGCTCAATAATGTCGCCCAGATCCTCCAGCAGTATCCCGATACGCGGGTGAACATCGCCGGTCATACCGACAGTACCGGTAATGCCTCCTATAACCAGACCCTCTCCGAGCGCCGGGCTGAATCCGTGGGCAATTACCTGGCACAGAGCGGTGTTTCCTGGTCGCGTCTCAATATGAGTGGTTATGGCCAGAGCCAGCCGGTCGCCAGCAATGCGACCGAACAGGGCCGTGCCCAGAACCGTCGTGTCGAGATCACCCTGACGCCGATCGAGTCACAGTTTCAGCAGTAACCCGATCCTTCGGGTTTGACTGATAGAGGGCCCCCACCCTGGTGTGGTGGGCCCTTTTCTTTTTTTTGCCGATTCACGGATATCGACCATGCTTTCCTATCAGCATGCCTACCATGCCGGCAATTTCGCCGATGTTCACAAGCATTTGACGCTCTTTGCCGTCGTGGATCATCTGTTGCGCAAGGATTCGCCCGTCACCTACCTGGATACCCACGCCGGTCGAGGCCTCTATTGCCTGTCGTCAGAGGCATCCGGCAAGTTGCAGGAGTATCGCAATGGCGTGATGCCGCTGTGGCGGTCGAGGGAGGCCCTGGTCCGGGATCCCTTGCTCCACGCCTGGTTTGGTGCCCTGGAGGAGGCGCAATCCGGCGCACCCTCGGCCAAAGGGGAGAGTCTGGACCAATACCCCGGTTCCCCCTGGTGGCTGGCCAGTCGCTTGCGGTCCCGGGATCGGCTGATGCTCTTCGAGTTGCATCCCGGCGAGCATGACCATCTGGCAGGCCTGGCGCTTCCGGATAATGTGCGGCAGATTCATGGGGATGGCCTCCAGGGACTGCGACAACGATTGCCGGTGGCGACGCCGCGGCTCTGCGTACTCATCGATCCCAGCTATGAACGCAAGACCGAATATGCCGAGGTGGCGGATGCCGTGCTGTCGGCCATGCGCAAGGTTCGCCATGGGCTCGTGCTGGTGTGGTATCCCTTGTTGCCGGCGGGTCGCCATCGGGTATTGCTGGAATCACTGCGAGATGAAGGCCTGCGCAAGATCTGGCGCAGTGAACTGGTTCTCCATGATCCTCACGCAGGGGAGCACGGCATGTACGGGAGTGGCATGCTGGTGGTGAACCCGCCTTGGGGGCTGGAGCGGCGCCTGTCGGCCGCCATGGATTCGATCATCCCCGTGCTGGGTTCGACAAGTCGCTACCGCAGTGGCTGGTGGGTGGAGGAATAGGACACGGCTATTTGCCGATGCAGAAGCTGCCGAAGATCTCGCCCAGCAGGTCATCTGCGCTGAAGTCCCCGGTGATCTCGCCCAGGGCCTGCTGGGCCTCGCGCAGATCCTCGGCGAGCAGTTCGCCAGCTCCGTAGCCGGCTAACTGCGTCTCACCGCTCAAGAGCGCCGTCTTCGCCCGATCTAGGGCATCCAGGTGGCGTCGCCGGGCCGAGAAACGCCCCTCGGTGGTGGCGGTATAGCCCATCACCTCCTTGAGGTGCGCCTTCAGGGTATCCATGCCGGCCAGGCTCCTGGCCGACAGGCGTATCACCGGTGTGTCCCCGGAGGCGTCGATCCCCGGGCTTTCATGGCTGGTGTCGATCTTGTTGCGCACCAGAGTGAGCTGGCCGGGGTTGGGCAGTCGAGCCACGAATTCCGGCCATATTGCTATGGGGTCATCGACCTCGGTGGTGGTGGCATCGACCAGCAGTAGAACCCGGTCGGCCTTTTCGATTTCGGCCCAGGCCCGTGCCACGCCGATCTTCTCCACGGCATCCGGTGTATCACGCAGGCCGGCGGTATCGATGACATGCAAGGGCATGCCGTCGATATGGATATGCTCGCGCAGGACATCCCGGGTGGTACCCGCGACCGCGGTGACGATGGCGGTTTCCTGTTCCGTCAGGGCATTGAGCAGGCTGGACTTGCCGGCATTGGGGCGCCCGGCAATCACCACGCTCATGCCTTCCCGCATCAGGGCGCCCTGTGCCGCAGCGGCGCGTACCCGGTCGAGTGCTTCGCCGACTTCCTCGAGCATCCTTGCCACCCTGCCGTCGCCGAGGAAGTCGATCTCCTCCTCCGGGAAGTCGATGGCCGCCTCGACATAGATACGCAATTCGATCAATCGCTGCACCAGCGCCTCGACCCGCCGGGAGAAATCACCCTGAAGCGAATGCAGGGCATTCTGCGCGGCGGCACGCGAACTGGCGTCGATCAGGTCGGCGATCGCCTCGGCCTGAGCGAGGTCCAGCTTGTCGTTGAGGAAGGCGCGTTCGGAGAACTCGCCGGGCCTGGCCTGCCTGGCACCGAGTTGCAGGCAACGCTCCAGCAATAGGTCCATGATCACCGGGCCGCCATGGCCCTGCAGTTCCAGGACGTCCTCGCCGGTGAAGGAGTGAGGGCCGGAAAAGTAGAGGGCGATACCCTCGTCGATCACCGCTGATTCGCCGCGGAAGGGGCCATAGTGGGCATATCGCGGGGCGGGACAGTGGCCGACCATGGCCTCCGCGATCGTCGTACAGGCGGGTCCGGAGACACGGATGATGCCGACGCCGCCCCGCCCTGGCGGTGTGGCCAGGGCGGCAATGGTGTCCTGGGTATAGAGGCGTTCGGGCATCTCGTGGGTTCCTCGTCGAGTATAACGCCAGACCCCCGCACGAGGGCGGGGGTCTGTAAGGGCAGCAGAGCGTCCCTACTTGGTCTTCATACCCTTGCCGATACTCGGATCGTTCTCGATCTTGCGGGTGATCGCATACTGCTGAACGATGGAGATGCAGTTGTTGACCACCCAGTAGATGACCAGACCGGCCGGGAACCACAGGAAGAAGAAGGTGAAGATGATGGGCAGCATCTTCATGATCTTCGCCTGCATGGGATCCGGGGGCGTCGGGTTGAGCAGCTGCTGGACGAACATCGAGGCGCCCATCAGGATCGGCAGGATGAAGTACGGATCCTTCACCGACAGATCCTGGATCCAGAACATGAAGGGCGCGTGACGCAACTCCACTGACTCGAGCAGCATCCAGTACAGGGCGATGAACACCGGCATCTGCACAAGGATCGGAAGGCAACCACCCAGTGGGTTGATCTTCTCCTTCTGGTAGAACTTCATCATCTCCTGGGACATCTTCTGCCGGTCGTCGCCGTACTGCTCCTTGAGGCGCTGCATCTCCGGGCCCAGCTTGCGCATGCGGGCCATGGACTTGTAGGCCTTGGCGGAGAGCGGCCACAGGACCAGCTTGACCAGCATCGTCAGGAAGACGATCGACCAGCCCCAGTTACCGATCAGGCTGTGGATCTGGTCAAGCAGCCAGAACAAGGGGTTGGCGATGAACCAGAGCCAGCCGAAGTCGACGGTCAGCCGCAGATTAGGAGCGACCTGCTCCAAGTAGCTCTGTACCTTGGGGCCGACGTAGAGAGTGGCGCCCAGTCGAGTCTCGCCTCCCGGCGCTACGCTAGCCGATGTTCCGGCAAAGGCGGCCACGTTTCGCTGTTCGGAATCGGTCGTGGCGTAATAGAGATTCTGCTGATTCTGGGGGGGCGTCCAGGCCGAGACGAAATAATGCTGGATGATGGCGACCCAGCCACCCTGGACCTCGCGATTGGCGAAATTGCCTTCCTGGATATCGCTGAAATCGACTTTTTCGTAACTGTTTTCCGGGGATGAAAAGGCGGCGCCGAGGTAGGAGTTCATGCCCATCTTGGGCCCACTGGAGGGGTCCGGACTGTTATCCCTGGCCAGTTGGCCTATGAAGCGTGCGGTCACCGGCTGGTCGGTATCATTGGCCAGGTAGTAGTTGACCTCGACGGCATAGCTTTCCCGTTCGAATGAAAAGCGCTTGACGACATCGACGCCGTTGACCTCGGCTGTCATGTCGACCTCCAGGCGGTTCTCGCCTTCGGTCAAGCGATATTCGGTGTCCTCCGGGGTGAAGGCGATGCGGCCAGAATGGCCATCCAACTGGAGTCCTGATCGCGCGACATAGCCGCGGACCACGCTATCGGAGAGCAGTACATAGGGGCGCTCGGCATTCAGGGTCATCTTATGCTGGGGCAGGGCGGCATAGACGATATCGCCCCCCTGAGGGTCGATGCGTAGATCGAGCACATCTGTGACCACTGCGATCAGGTCACGGCTGGAGGTTGCCTCCGGCGCCTCGGCCGGCATCTCCCCTTCGACATCATCCGTTGCACGGGGGGCGCTTGGAATCGCCAGGCCTTCTCCGTCTTCCCCGTCTCCCGAGCCGCTTGGGCCGGAAGTCGACGGGGCGTTGCTGGTGATGGCCGGCGCCTGTTGTTCCGTGACGACCCGGCCGTAATCCTGATTCCACTGCACGATGATCAGGTAGGCGAGCAGGGCCAGGGGGATCAGCAAGAGAATTCGTTTTACGTCCATGAGGGTTCTGCCCGATGGGTGGTGAACATTTCGATGGCTCAGCCTGCGTCGTACGCTAGATACACACAAAAACCTGCCATGGGCAGGCTCAATCTACTGCGAGGCATTCCGTGCCTTGATGCCTTGGCTCCAGCCGAGAGTTGCGACTCTCATGAAGACGCCCCCAACCCCTATCACTCTGGTGCCTTGCCGGTTCGAGGACTGTCGGCGCTTTCATGATTCAGGGCATTCGTCTTGCGGACATCCCTATCGAGTCGTCGCCACATACCGTGCAGTTGGCGATGAAGGGTCTCGTTGTCCAGCTCGCCCGCACCTCGTCTGGCCAGTACCACGATATCGACGGCAGGCAGATCATGTTGTGTCAGGCGAATGGATTCTCTGACGAGCCGCTTGAGACGATTGCGCTCAACGGCAAGGCGAA
Source organism: Halomonas sp. (assembly GCA_024636705.1). Lineage (GTDB taxonomy): Bacteria > Pseudomonadota > Gammaproteobacteria > Pseudomonadales > Halomonadaceae > Halomonas. The sequence goes on along the minus strand of JAGXGN010000111.1, from coordinate 3,421 downwards.
CGTTTCGCTTGCTGAAGACCAGACCCAGACGGGGATGCCCCAGGATGTTGGGCGCGGCCAGTGCCATCAGCCCCTTGCCATGAACCTTGTAGACAGCAGAATCGAAGACTCGCCGATAATCCTCGGCGGTCAGTAGACGCAGCTTCCGGGGAAAATCCTGTCGGGGCACGCCGGGGATCAGGCGCTCAGGCGCTTGCGACCCTTGGCACGACGACGCGCCAGAACGGCACGACCGTTCTTGGTGGCCATGCGGGCACGAAAGCCGTGCGCACGCTTGCGCTTGAGAACGCTGGGTTGGAAAGTGCGTTTCATAACTCGTTATTCCCGGGTGGTTTGGAGGATAAATGAATCGTGTCGACTATCCGAGCTCCGATCGGGAACCCGGCCATGGTCTGTTCAAGACCGGAAATTGTAGTGATTTAGGCGACGGTGTGCAATTGTTCCTTGCCTGACCCGTCCAGCCTCTCGCGGGCGGCCCCGGACAAGGGATGGAGTATCCGGATATCGGCGCTCGGGCGGCGGGCCCCTGTCATCTTTTCCACAGCATGAATCGAGGTGGTTGCCCATGTGGATAACCCGGTTCTCGAGGGCTACAATGGTCGGCCGTTTCCCAACGATGGTGAGGTCGCGTGCCGCTCGCTCTTTGGCAAAAGTGTCTGGACTATCTTCAGGATGAACTGAATTCACAACAGTTCAACACCTGGATCCGTCCCTTGCAGGCGGAAGAAGGCGAGTCCAACGAACTTTGCCTGTTGGCACCCAACCGTTTCGTTCGCGACTGGGTAAGTGATAAATATGCCAAGCGGATCAGTGAGTTGATGCGTGATCTTTCGCCGTCCAAGCCGCCCAGAGTGGTGCTTTCGGTGGGCAGCCGACGTGCGGCACCGGCACCACAAACCCGTGATCTGGGTAATCCGGTGTCCGCGAGCACCCGGCAACCGGTGGCCCCGGCGGTTCATGTGGCGTCTCGCCATGACAGCGGCGATGCCGCTGTGCCGAAGGCGAGAGAGGAGGCCTCCCGCAGTGGTCGTGGCGGGGAGCGTCAGGTTCAGGTCGAGGGCAGTCTCAAACACGGCAGTGGCTTGAATCCCAACTTCACCTTCGAGACCTTCGTGGAAGGCAAGTCGAACCAGTTAGCCAGGGCCGCCTCACGTCAGGTCTCGGAAAATCCCGGTGGGGCCTATAATCCGCTGTTTCTCTATGGCGGTGTGGGGCTGGGCAAGACCCACCTGATGCATGCCGTGGGTAATGCCCTGGCCGAACGTCGTGCCAATGCCCAGGTCATCTACCTGCATTCCGAGCGCTTCGTGGCCGATATGGTCAAGGCGCTGCAGCTGAATGCCATCAATGATTTCAAGCGCTTCTATCGCAGCGTCGATGCCCTGCTCATCGATGACATCCAGTTCTTTGCCGGCAAGGAACGCTCCCAGGAGGAGTTCTTCCATACCTTCAATGCGCTGCTTGAGGGGGGTCAGCAGATGATTCTGACCTCCGATCGCTACCCTAAGGAGATCAGTGGGGTGGAAGAGCGCCTGAAGTCTCGCTTCGGATGGGGACTGACCGTGGCCATCGAGCCACCCGAGCTCGAGACCCGGGTGGCGATCCTGATGAAGAAGGCCGAGCAGGCCAAGGTGGAATTGCCCCATGAAGCGGCCTTCTTCATCGCCCAGAAGATTCGTTCCAATGTCCGGGAGCTGGAAGGCGCCCTCAAGAAGGTGATCGCCGACTCCCATTTCATGGGCAAGACCATTACCCAGGATTTCATTCGCGAATCCCTCAAGGACCTCCTGGCCCTGCAGGACAAGCAGGTCGGCGTCGACAACATCCAGCGCACGGTGGCGGAATACTACAAGATCAAGCTGTCGGATCTCCTGTCAAAGCGTCGCTCGCGCTCCGTGGCGCGTCCCCGCCAGGTGGCCATGTCTCTCGCCAAGGAGTTGACTAACCACAGTCTGCCTGAGATCGGCGATGCCTTCGGTGGCCGCGATCACACCACGGTGCTGCACGCCTGCCGAAAGGTGAAATCGCTGCAGGAAGAAAGTTCGGATATTCGAGAGGACTACAAGAACCTGCTGCGCCTGCTGACTAGCTGAGGCGGGCGCTTGCCATACGCCTTTCCAGAAACAATTATCCCGGGTGACGGGATCTTCAGATCACGGTCCATCATCCCCCAAGACAAGAAGTGGAGCCGACATGAAATTTTCCATCTCCCGCGAAGATCTGCTGCGACCCCTGACCCTTGTCGCAGGTGTGGTGGAGCGACGTCAGACCTTGCCGGTACTCTCCAATGTCCTGATCCAGGTGGATCAGGAGCAGCTGGCGCTGACGGGTACCGACCTCGAAGTCGAACTGATCGGACGGACAGTGGCCAGCCGCGTCGAGGAACCGGGTTCGGCGACACTTCCAGCACGCAAACTGATGGATATCTGCAAGTCGCTCCCCGACCAGTCGGAGATCCAGTTTTCCCTCGAGGAGGGTCGTGCCGTCCTGCGTTGCGGGCGTTCCAGGTTCACCCTCTCCACCCTGCCCGTTGCCGAATTCCCCAATATCGAGGATACCCAGGGCAGCGTCGAGATCAGCTTGCCGCGGGGGACGCTCAAGCACTTGATCGATACCACCGCCTTCGCCATGGCACAGCAGGATGTACGCTATTACCTGAATGGCATGTTGCTCGAACTGCAAACCAACCTGGTGCGTGCCGTGGCTACCGACGGTCACCGTCTAGCCGTCTGTTCACGACCCGCCGAGATCGAGGTCGAGACGGCCCAGAAGCTGATCGTGCCCCGCAAGGGTATTCTTGAGCTGGTGAGACTGCTCGATGAGGGTGATGAGGTCGTCACCCTGACCCTTGGTGCCAGTCATGTCCGTGCCCATACCGGTGATTTCACCTTCACCTCGAAGCTGGTGGATGGCAAGTTTCCGGATTACGAGCGTGTGGTACCCCGTGGTGGTGACAAGGTGTTTATCGCCGACCGCGCCGGACTACGCCAAGTCTTGTCACGGACGGCGATCCTCTCCAACGAGAAGTACCGGGGCGTCAGGTTGCATCTGGATGAAGGCAACCTCAGGGTCATGGCCAATAACCCCGAGCAGGAGGAGGCCGAGGAGACGATCGCCGTCGAATACAGTGGTGATGCCCTGGAAATCGGTTTCAACGTCGGTTATCTGATCGATGTTCTCAATGCCTTGAATGAAGATCGTATCCAGATGACGTTATCGGATCCCAACAGCAGCGCCTTGATGGAAGAGCCCGGTGGTGGGGATACGCTCTATGTCGTCATGCCCATGCGGCTGTGATGTCGTTTCATCCATGTCCTTGGTAACGCCATCCCCTTTATCGTCACGCTTTCCAGACGTCGCCTCTCGTGCCTCTTGAACGCCTCGCCTTCCGGGGCTTGAGAAACCTGAGGCCCCTGGATAT
>JAGXGN010000110.1 GCA_024636705.1 Halomonas sp. | reverse complement strand
TGACGGCGATCACCACGGTGCTGGGCCTGATGCCGATGATGCTGGAGATCAACGTCAACCTCTTCGCCCCCAGCCTCGGCTTCGGCGCCCCCTCGACCCAGTGGTGGACCCAGCTATCCAGCGCCATCGCCGGCGGCCTGACCTTCGCCACCGGACTGACGCTGCTGCTCACCCCCTGCCTGCTGGTGCTGGGGAGCCGGCTCGAGAGAGGCTAGCGCCTAGCGCAGCTCGGCCTGGGCGGCTTGCGGCGCATGGACGGCGTGCAGGCGGGCGATCAGTTGATCTTCCAGGGCGAAACGCTCGGAAAGCCCCCTGGCAAGCCGATCGAGCCAGGCGGGAAGGCGTGCCAGGTTCTGGCGACAGCGCACCGGGCTCTGGTAATCATTATCGAAGTCGAGGACCAGTTCGGTGGACATCTCGAGACGCGCCAGGAGCCGGTCGGCAATGGCATGGGCCGCGTCGTCACCGAAGGCTTCGGCCTCGTCACGCAGCTGGGGGTAGACCTCGAAATGGCCGGCGCTGATATAATCCATCAGCAACTCGCTGAAGGCATCGATACGCGCCTTGGTCACCGCCTCGAGTTCGGCGTTGCAGGCCTCCTTGAGCTCGAGAAAGTTCACCAGCAATTCGCGGCGTTCGTCGAACCAGCGGTCGATGAGCGAATGGACTCCGCCCCAGCGATCCTGAGCCGTCTTGCAATCTTCCAGCATGGGCGCCTCCCTTGCTCCGCGGGGCCGATGGCAACGATCATTCGACCGGAAAACCACAGACTCACCCTTGCCGACCGCGCTGTCAATCCTCTTGCCCGGAAGCGGCGATACCGCCAGGATACTGGCTCGTGATACACAAAAAAGGGAATCCAATGAAAACGCTCGCCCGTCTCGGTCTCGGCCTCCTGATAAGCTCCAGCATGGGCCTGGCCCATGCCGAGGAAGTGAAGATCGGCATGATCACCACCCTCTCGGGTGGCGGCTCCCACCTCGGCGTGGACGTTCGCGATGGCTTCATGCTCGCCATCGAGCAGTCGGGCCGCGACGATATCGAGGTACTCATCCAGGATGACGCCCGCCGCCCCGATCTTGCCAAGTCGCTGTCCAACGAATTCATGCAACGCGATGAGGTCGACATCATGACCGGCATCATCTGGTCCAACCTGGCCATGGCCGTGGTGCCCTCGGTGGTTCGCCAGGGCACCTTCTACCTCTCGCCCAATGCCGGCCCTTCGGATCTTGCCGGGCGCATGTGCCACGAGAACTACTTCAACGTGGCCTACCAGAATGACAATCTCCACGGGGCCATGGGCGCCTACATGCGTGAACAGGGCTTCGAGAAGCCCCTGTTGATGGCCCCGAACTATCCCGCCGGTACCGATGCCCTGGCCGGCTTCAAGCATCTCTATGAGGGCGAGGTCGCCGACGAGATCTACACCCAGTTGGGCCAGACGGACTATGCCGCGGAAATCGCCCAGATCCGCGCCAGCGATGCCGACAGCCTGTTCTTCTTCCTGCCCGGCGGCATGGGGATCTCCTTCATGAAGCAGTGGGCGAACTCGGGGGTCGACCTGCCGGTGTTCGGTCCGGCCTTCTCCTTCGACGAGATCATCATCAAGGCGGTGGGCAGCGCCGCCATCGGCACCAGGAATACCTCGTCGTGGGCCTACGACATGGAGAACGACGCCAACCGGGTCTTCGTCGACGGCTTTCGCGAGGCGCATGACCGCAACCCGACCCTGTATGCGGCCCAGGGATACGATACGGCCAGCCTGATCCTCAGCGCCCTGGACAAGGCTCACCCCGACGACCAGGATGCCTTCCGCGAGGCCCTGCGCGAGGCCGATTTCGCCTCGGTGCGCGGCAAATTCCGCTTCGGCTCGAACCAGCACCCGATCCAGGACATCTATGTCCGCGAGGTGGTCGAGGGTGACGACGGTGAGCCCACTAATCGCCTGGTCGGTATCGCCGTCGAGGACATCCAGGATGTTTACGCCGAGCAATGCCGGATGTAACGCTGAGCGATAACACTGATCCCGGGCTCTATACGGCCCGGTTTTTTCTGCCCCTGCCCACGGATCCCCCGTCTTGAGCGCGACCCTGCTTGTCGAACAACTGATCAACGGCCTGCAACTCGGCACCATGCTGTTCCTGATGGCCAGCGGCCTGACCCTGGTCTTCGGGGTGATGGGGCTGATCAACCTGGCGCATGGTGCCTTCTACATGGTCGGCGCCTTCGTCACCGCCACGGTGACCGGCGCTACCGGCTCCTTCCTGCTGGGTCTGGTGGCCGGGATACTGGCGGCGGCGGCAGTGGGTGCCCTGGTCGAACTGCTGGTGATCCGTCGCCTCTATCATCGCCAGCATCTCGATCAGGTGCTGGCCACCTTTGCGCTGATCCTGATCTTTTCCGAGGGGACTCGCTGGCTGTTCGGCTCCTCGCCCCTCTGGCTGAGCCCTCCGGAATTGCTGTCGGGCTCGGTGGCCCTGCCGGGCGGGTCGCGCTATCCGATCTATCGCCTGGTGATCATCGCCGTGGGCATGGTCGTCGCCGCCGGCCTCTACCTGCTGATCTCCCACACCCGACTGGGGATGCGCATCCGTGCCGGCGAGAGCGACCGTGAGATGATCGGCGCCCTGGGGGTGAATATCGCCAGGCTTTATACCCTGGTGTTCGCCCTGGGCGCCGCCCTGGCCGGCCTCGCCGGCGCCCTGGTCGGCGCCCTGCAGTCGGTGCAGGTGGGCATGGGAGAGCCGGTGCTGATACTGGCCTTCGTGGTGATCGTCATCGGCGGTATCGGCTCGATCAAGGGGGCGCTGTTCGGCGCCATCCTGGTCGGCGTCGTGGATACCCTGGGCCGGGTCTTCCTGCCCGCCCTCTTCGGCCTCTTCATGGGCCCGTCGGAGGCCAGCGGTGTGGGCACGGCCCTGGCCGCCATGCTGATCTACATCCTCATGGCGGTAATTCTCGCCTTCAAACCCAAGGGGCTCTTTTCCGCCAATGGATAAGTCGCCGCCAATGGATAAGGTCCAAGCCCGCCGGCGTGCAACGACAGGCCTGGCCCCGAATCGCCAGAGCCTGGTGCAGATCGGCCTGCTGGCCGTGCTGCTGCTGGCCCCGTTCGGCGCCCACCTGCTCGGGGAGATCTACTACGTCAACCTGGCCTCGCGGGTCACCCTGATCGCCATGGCGGCGGTCAGGCTGAACCTGGCCGTCGGCTATGGTGGCATGGTCAGTTTCGGTCATGCCGCCTACTTCGGCCTGGGGGCTATGTGGCCGGCATCAGCGCCTATCACGCCTTCGACATGAGCCTGTTCATGAGCTGGCCCTTCGAGGTGTCCGGCAGCGACGAGATGCTGGTGATCTGGCTGGTGACGATACTCGTCTGCGGCCTGTTGGCCCTGGCCATCGGCGCCCTCTCCCTGCGCACCACCGGGGTCTACTTCATCATGATCACCCTGGCCTTCGCCCAGATGGTCTACTACTTCGCCACCTCCTGGCCGAGCTATGGCGGCGAGGACGGCCTGCCGATCTATCTGCGCAGCCGCCTTCCTCTCGTCGATACCAACGACCCGCTGACCTTCTTCCTGATCTGCTTCACGGGCCTGATGCTCGCCATGGCCCTGACCTCGCGGCTGATGAAATCACGCTTCGGGGCGGCCCTGACCATGGCCCGACTCAACGACACCCGCCTGGCCACCGCGGGAATCGCCCCCTATCCGATCCGCCTGGTGGCCTTCGTCATCTCGGCGATCATCACCGGCCTGGCCGGGGCCCTCTACGCCGACCTCAACGGCTTCATCAGCCCTACCATGCTCAGTTGGCACCTCTCGGGCGAGTTGCTGGTCATCGTCATCCTGGGCGGCGTCGGTCGCCTCTATGGCCCGCTAGCCGGCGCCATCCTCTTCGTGATGATGGAGACCCTGCTGGGGGGACTGACCGAGTACTGGCGGCTGTTCCTCGGCCTGGTGTTGCTCTTCGTGGTGCTCTTCGCCAAGCAGGGCGTCATGGGCTGGCTGGCCGGGAGGGAGCGCCATGAGTGAGGCGGTGCTGACCCTGAAGGGCCTGTACAAGCGATTCGGCGCCCTGGAGGTCACCCGGGATGTGTCCCTGGACCTGCGCCCCGGCGAGATCCATGCCCTGATCGGCCCCAACGGGGCCGGCAAGTCGACGCTGATCGCCCAGATCGCCGGCGCCCTCAGCCCCGATGCGGGGCAGATCCACCTGGGGAAGCGCGATATCACCGGCTTGAGCGTCGCCCACCGGGCCCGACTGGGGCTGGGGCGCAGCTTCCAGGTCTCGTCGCTGGCCGAACCGCTCTCGGTGATCCGCAACGTCATGATCGGCGTCCAGGCGATGGCGGGCCACAGTTTCCACTTCTGGACGCCCATCGACCGGGACGAACGCCTGCTGGTCCCGGCTCGCGCGGTACTCGGCCGCATGCAACTCGACCACCGCGCCGACACCCCGGTGGCCGAGCTCTCCCATGGCGAGCGTCGCCAGGTCGAGGTGGCCTGTGCCCTGGCCCTGGAGCCGAAGGCCCTGCTGCTCGACGAACCCATGGCGGGGCTCGGCCCCGAAGGCACCGCCCACCTCACCGACCTGCTCGAGACCCTCAAGCGGGAGGTGCCGATCCTCCTGATCGAACATGACATGGACGCGGTGTTTCGCCTCGCCGATCGCCTCTCGGTGCTGGTGGCGGGCAGCGTGATCGCGCATGGGGATGGCGACACCATCCGCCGGGACCCGCGCGTCCGTGACGCCTACCTGGGAGACTGAGATGCTCGAACTCACCGCCGTCGAGACCTTCTATGGCCCCTCCCAGGCGCTGTTCGGTGTCGACCTGCACGTCCAGGCCGGGGAGTTGGTGGCCCTGATGGGCCGCAACGGCATGGGCAAGACCACGACCATCCGCTCGATCTTCGGCCTGACCCCGGCGAGCCGCGGCACCATCACCTTCGCATCCAGGGACCTGCGCCGCCTGCCCAGCTACCGCATCGCCCAGGCCGGACTGGGGCTGGTGCCGGAAGGCCGGCGCTGCTTTTCCAACCTCTCGGTGCGCGAGAACCTGCGGGTCACCTCGCGACCGGGAAACTGGGACCTGGCCCGTGTGGAATCGCTGTTCCCCCGACTGGCCGAACGCCATCGCCAGATGGCCGACACCCTCTCCGGCGGCGAGCAGCAGATGCTGGCCATCGCCCGGGCGCTGGTGACCAATCCCCGGCTGCTGGTGCTCGACGAAGCCACCGAGGGCCTGGCACCGGTGATACGCGGGGAGATCTGGGCGGCCATCCGCCTGCTAAAGGCCCAGGGCCAATCGATCCTGATCGTCGACAAGTCGCTCAAGGAAGTCCTGCCGGTCGCCGATCGCTGCACCATCCTCGAGAAGGGCCGCACGGTATGGACCGGCACGCCCGACGCCCTGGACGACCGGGTCCGCGACCGCTATCTGGGCGTTTAGGAAAGACACCCACGCCGGATGCGCCTTCGGCTTATCCGGCCTACAAAGCCGCAAGCCCGCAAGAGCAGAGGCGACTGCGAAGCACCGTAGGCACGGTAAGCGCCAGCGCACCGGGCAAAGCCGTGTCGAGACCATGCCGGATGCGCCTTCGGCTTATCCGGCCTACTGGATATCAAACCTGCAAGGCCAGAGTCGACGCCGACGCCAGACCGTCAACAATGGAATTCGGCGATGGTCTCGACGAAGCGTCCAGCGGGACGGTAGTGCTCGAGGATCGAGAAGTGATCGTCACCGGTCAGCAGCTCGGCGCTGACCTCCCGGCCTTGGGCCTGGAGGTGCGCGGCCTCGGCGAGCATCTGGCGCTCGAATTCGTCGGACTCCTCGCCACCCGCCACCAGCGCCACCCTGGCCGGTACGCGACAGGGCAGGAACAGCGGGCTGTAGTCCGCGACATCCCGGCCGGTGAGCTGCAATTTCGGCTGCAGCCAGGACCAGGGAAAGGGCCCCAGGTCATAGAGGCCGCTGACGCTCAGCGCCCCGCCGATCAGGTCCTCGGGAAGGCCGTAGACGCCCGCCCAGTCGGTGGCCAGCAGCATGGCGCAGAGATGACCGCCCGCCGAATGCCCCGAGACGCTGAGCCGCCGAGCGTCCACCCCGAGAGCCCCGCCATGACGATGCATCCAGGCCACGGCGGCCCGCGCCTGACGCACCACCTCGCTGAACGGCACCGCCGGACACAGCGCATAGTTGACCACGCCCACCGAGATGCCCGAGGCCACGAGCCCCTCGACGATGAAGGAAAACGCCCTGTGGTCCAGGGCCCGCCAGTAGCCGCCATGGAAGAAGAGATGGATGGGAGGCGGGGTCGATAACCCCTCACCCTGGGCGGAAAGACATCCATCCGCTCTGCAAGCGAAGGGCCGTAGGCGATATCCGCAATGACACGCAACCGAGCCCGTGTCTCCCGGCTACGCGCCTGCCATTCGGCCCGCAGCGCGGCGGGGTCACGACCCCGCATGGGATCGTACTCGCGGTCGATGGCTTCCTGGCTGGCGAAATCACGATAGAGCATGGGGGATGATCAATCGATCCAGCGGTAGCCCGGCCGTTCGAGGAAGGCCGACGCCAGCATGCCCAGCGGCGCCAAGGCCAGAATCAGGAAACCGATCAGGGTCCAGCCCGGCAGCGAGATGCCCAACAGCAGGAAATCGATCTCGGCACACTCCCCGGACCCGGAGAGCACCATCTCGACCACCTCGCGCAGCGGCAGTATGTCGATCATGTAATCGAGGCCGGGGCCACAGACCGGGACCTCGTCCGCGGGAAGCGACTGCAGCCAGAGATGACGCGAGGCCACCCCGGCACCGCTGGCCACCGCCGCCAGCGAGAGGCCGGCGTAGACCGCGGCACCCAGGCGCCCGCCGGGATTGTGGATGGCGGCGACGAGAAACACCGCCGCGGCCGTGAGGACCGCCACCCGCTGGAAGATGCACAGCGGACAGGGCTCGAGGCCACCCAGGTGTTCCAGGCCCAGCGCCACGGCCATCATCAGTACGCTAAACGCCAGGCCGGCAAGGGCCCAGTGGCGGACACCGAGACGCGCGATATTCGTGATCAAGAGACTTCTCCATCGGCGACACGCGACTCTCGGGCGCGCTCGGCGTAGCGGGCCAGGAAGTCATCGAAGCGCTCGGTCTGTGCGGCCTCGATGTCCGCCTGCTGTTGTCGGGAGATCCCCACCAGGTCATCGAACATGACCTCGCGGGCGGGATCCATGGGGGTATCACGAAACTCCTGCCGCTGGGCCCTGGCGATGGCGAGCATGGCATCGCTGAGCTCTTCGCCGGTCTCACGCAGGTGAGCGAGCAGTCTCCCGGAAGGCGTCAAGCGGGGATCGTCCAGGCGAGGCGCCAGGGCGGTGATGGCTTCGCCGTGGGGGCTGCCTTCCTCGAGCCGGTCGAGCAGGTCGGCGACACGGCGCAGCTCGGTGATGATCTCGCCGCCCCAGTCGGCGATGGAACGCTGGCGCCGGCCATGGGTCAGGCGCAGCTCGGGGTCTCGGCCCCGCTCAACCACCAGACGCCGGTTGTCATCCAGGCGATCGCATTCCTCGTCGGGAATCCAGGGACTCTCGGCGAGCAGGCACCACATCAGGAAGGTATCGAGAAAACGGATCTGGGTGTCATCGATTCCCAGGGGCTCGAAGGGGTCGAGATCCAGGCAACGCACCTCGATGTATTCCACCCCACGAGACTCCAGCGCCTGGCTGGGGGTCTCGTCATGACGGGTCACGCGCTTGGGGCGTATGTCGCTGTAATATTCGTTCTCGATCTGCAGGATATTGGCGTTGAGCTGGCGCCACTCGCCATTCTCGTGCACCCCCAGGGCCTGGTAATCCGGCCAGGGTGTGGAGATGGCATGGCGAAGGGTCGTCACGAAGTTCGACAGGGAGTTGAAGCAGATCTTGATCTGGGCCTGCACCTTGTTCTGGTAGCCCAGATCCGACATGCGCAGGCTGGTGGCGAATTCCGAGACCAGGGTTTCCCGGCCATGGGCCTGAAGCCAGGAGGGCACCTCGCGTCCCGACAGGAAACTGCGGTCCAGCGCCGGGGAGGCCCCGAAGAGGTAGAGCAACAGCCAACTGTGCCGGCGGAAATTGCGGATCAGGCCGAAGTAGCGCGCCGAACGGAAGTCCTTCATCGAGGTGGCCTGGGCCCCCTCCAGCTCGCGCAGCCGCTCCCAGAGATCGTCGGGAAGCGAGACGTTGTAGTGGATCCCGGCGATGGACTGCATGATCCGGCCATAGCGCACATCCAGCCCCTTGCGGTAGACATGCTTCATGATGCCCACGTTGGAGCGGCCGAAATCGGCGATGTCCACGCTGTCATTCCCGTCGAGACGCGACGGCATGCTGGCCGGCCAGATCAGCTCGTCACCCAGGCGACGATAGCTGAAGCGGTGCAGGTCGGCGAGAAAGTCCAGGGCATCCTGCGGCCGGGAATAGACCGGCGTGATGTATTCGAGCAAGGCCTCGGAGTAATCCGTGGTGATGTGCGGATGGGTCAGCTTGGACCCCAGCGCTGCCGGATGAGGCGTCCGGGCGATGTGCCCTGCCGGGTCGACGCGCAAGCCTTCCTTCTCGATGCCACGCCGAAGGCGACAGACGTCACCGCGGCGGGCCGGATCCTCGAGACGCGCGATGGCGGTGGCGAGTGAATCGGACAAGATGAACACCCCATGTCGGGGAAGCCTGGCGAAGACCGGCTTCCTGGTTGGCCGTCGAGGACGATGGCGAGACGCGAATTATGCCGTCCATGGCGGAGGATGCAAAGGTTAGCCTGCTCAAGGAGACTGTCGGACTCAGGGTTTCTTCGTCGCCTTGGCAGGCGCCGCCTGAATCACCGGTTCGTCGGCGAGGCGCATGGAAAGCCCGATGCGCGAGCGATCGAGATCCACGTTCATGACCTTGACCCTGACGATGTCGCCCGCCTTGACCACGCTGCGTGGATCCTAGACGAAGCGCTCGGCGAGGGCCGAGATGTGCACCAGGCCGTCCTGGTGGACGCCGATATCGACGAAGGCACCGAAGTGGGTGACGTTGGTGACACTGCCCTCGAGGATCATGCCGGGCTCGAGATCCTTCAGGGTCTCGACGCCTTCGCGGAACTCCGCGGCCTTGAATTCCGGGCGCGGATCACGCCCCGGTTTGTCCAGTTCGGCGAGGATATCGCTGATGGTCGGGACGCCGAAGCGCTCATCGGCGAACTCGGCCGGCTTGACGGCCTTAAGGGTGGCACTGTCGCCGATCAGGCCGCCAAGCTCGCGGCCACTGCGCCTGGCGATACGCTCCACCAGCGGGTAGGCCTCGGGGTGAACGGCACTGGCATCCAGCGGGTTGTCGCCGTTCATGATGCGCAGGAAGCCGGCACACTGCTCGAAGGTCCTGGGCCCCAGGCGATTGACGTCGAGCAACTGCCGGCGGCTGGTGAAGACGCCGTCGCTGTTGCGTCGGGCGACGATGGCCTCGGCAAGGGCCGAACTCAGGCCGGCCACCCGAGACAGCAAGGCGCTCGAGGCGGTGTTCAGGTCGACGCCTACGGTATTCACACAGTCCTCGATCACCGCGTCGAGGCTCCTGGAAAGCTGCAACTGAGAGACATCGTGCTGGTACTGGCCGACGCCGATGGACTTTGGCTCGATCTTGACCAGCTCGGCCAGCGGGTCTTGCAGGCGACGCGCGATCGAGACCGCCCCGCGGATGGTAACGTCCAGGTCGGGCAGTTCCCGGGAGGCATATTCCGAGGCGGAATAGACGGAGGCGCCGGCCTCGCTGACCATTACCTTGGCCAGGGGGCGCCTTCCCGAGAGTGACGCGACCAGTTCGCCGGCGAGCCGATCGGTCTCGCGACTGGCGGTGCCGTTGCCCACGGCGATCAGCGCCACGTCATGCTTTTCAATCAGCTTGGCGAGCTCGGCAAGCGATGCGTCCCAGCGCTTCTGGGGCGCATGGGGATAGATCGTCGCCTGCTCGAGGAACTGGCCGGTGCCGTCCACGACCGCCACCTTGCAGCCGGTGCGCAGGCCAGGGTCGATGGCGAGCGTCGCCTTCTGACCCGCCGGTGCCGCCAGCAACAGATCCTTGAGATTGTCGGCGAAGACCCCGATCGCCTCGCGCTCGGCCCGCTCGCGCAGCCGGCCCAGCAGTTCGGTTTCCAGGTGGGTGTAGAGCTTGACCCGCCAGGTCCAGCGCACGACGTCGGAGAGCCACTTGTCGGCGGCACGCCCCTGATCGCGGATATCGAAGTGTCTGGCGATGGCCACCTGGGCCGGATGGACCAGCGCCTCCTCCTCGCCGGGCAGCCGAAGCCCCAGGGCCAGGACCCCTTCGTTGCGGGCGCGGAACATGGCCAGGGCACGGTGAGAAGGCGCTTTCGAGAGTTTCTCGTCATGGGCGAAGTAGTCGGAGAACTTGGCGCCCTCCTGCTCCTTGCCCCCGATCACCCGAGCACTGAGTTCGCCTTCGCTCCAGAGCCTCTCGCGCAGGCGGCCCACCAGTTCGGCATCTTCAGCGAAGCGCTCCATCAGGATCTGCCTTGCCCCATCCAATGCGGCTTTCGCATCTTCGACGGCGGGGATGTCACCTTCCGCCGGGTGGAGATAGTTGGCCGCCTCGGTCTCGGGGTCCACGGTCGGGTCGGCGTGCAATGCATCCGCCAGCGGCTCGAGACCGGCTTCCCGGGCGATCTGGGCCTTGGTACGGCGCTTCTTCTTGAAGGGAAGGTAGAGATCCTCCAGGCGCTGCTTGGTGTCGGCGGCCCGGATCTGTCCGGCAAGCGACTCGGTCAGCTTGCCCTGTTCGTCGATGGCGGCGATCACTGCCTGGCGACGCTCCTCGAGCTCGCGCAGGTAGGCGAGTCGCTCATGCAGCTGACGCAGTTGGATGTCATCCAGCCCGCCGGTCACTTCCTTGCGGTAGCGGGCGATGAAGGGCACGGTCGCCCCGCCGTCGAGCAGCGCCACCGTGGCGGTGACCTGCTGGGGGCGAACGGAAAGTTCCTCGGTGAGGCGCGAGATGATGCGGTTGGCGGCGTCCATGAAACCCCTTCGTTGATCCACGAAACGAATCGCGACAAGGTATCACAAACGCCCCGGGGTCGCCGCTCAGGCTGGCTCGAAGGTCAGCGCCAGGCCATTGTTGCACCAGCGCAGGCCGGTGGGCTCTGGGCCGTCCTCGAACACATGGCCCTGGTGGCCGCCACAGCGGGCGCAATGATACTCGGTACGCGGCCAGATGGCCTTGTAGTCGGTCTTGCTGAGCAGGTGCCCTTCCACATGCGCGAAGAAGCTCGGCCAGCCGGTACCGGAATCGTATTTCATGGCGCTGGTGAAGAGCAGCAGATCACACCCCGCGCAGTGGAACTCGCCTTCCCGCGTTTCCTTGTCCAGGGGGCTGGAAAACGCCGGCTCGGTGCCCGCCTCGCGCAGGATCTCGAACTGCGCCTCGGTCAGGCGCTCACGCCATTGTGCCTCGGTCAGCTCGAGGGGTTCGATGTCCGGCGCACGGGTCAGATCCGGCTTGGGTCTGGCACCGGCCAGGCTCGGAAAGAGGCCGACCAGTCCGCCGGCACCCAGCGCTCCCAGAAAATGGCGTCGTTTCATTACAGGTCTCCGTCAATGGGGCTCATCGAACATAGATTGCGGCCAACGAAATGGCTGCAACTGAGACCCCATCGACCGCCGGCAGTTCGATGTCGAAGGCGGCTCCTACCGTCAGACGAGGCTGGGGCCGGCCCGGAGGATGGCGTCGCTGACACCCTCGAACTTCTTGAAGTTCTCCACGAACTTGACGGCCAGGTCACCGAGTTGGCGATCGTAGGCGAGCGGGTCTTCCCAGGTTTCCCGGGGATTGAGCAGCCGGGAATCGACTCCGGGTACGGTGATGGGCACGTCGAGGTTGAGACCCTCAACTCGCTTCGTCTCGATGTCACGCAGCACACCGGACTGGATGGCGGTGATGATGGCGCGGGTAGTGGGGATCGCGAAGCGCGCCCCGCCCTCCCCGTAGGCGCCACCGGTCCAGCCGGTGTTGACCAGATAGACCTGGGCATCTTGTTCGACCACCCGCTTGATCAGCAGGTCGGCGTATTCGCGGGCCGGACGCGGAAAGAAGGGTGCGCCGAAGCAGGTCGAGAAGGTGGCCTCCAGGCCGGCGGAAGAGCCCATCTCGGTGGAGCCCACCTTGGCGGTATAGCCCGAGAGGAAGTGGTAGGCCGCGGCTTCCTTGGAGAGC
>JAGXGN010000109.1 GCA_024636705.1 Halomonas sp. | reverse complement strand
GGCAAGGTGCGTCGACATGGGGGTGAGCGTCCCGGGGGGTTCCCCGGAGCCGACCTGATCCTGCACCAGGTGGATGCCAGGGACCACCGGCGCAAGCGCGTGGGCCTGCTGGGAGAAGGGCGTGCCCCGGTTCGCGAGGGGGCCGAGCTGTTCGATGATCAGGGCAATCGCATCGGTATCGTCACGTCCGGAGGCTTCGGCCCCAGCGTCGGCAAGCCGGTGGCCATGGGCTATGTCGGCATCGAGAACGCCGGGGTCGGCACGACCGTTCATGCCGAGGTCCGTGGCAAGCGACTGCCGATGATGGTGACCAAGATGCCCTTCGTTACCTCCGGGTACCATCGCGGCTGATGCCCCGGAAATTATACCGTTATCTTTTGATAGCCAAGAATGGTTAACCGTCGAGGAATTGTCGGTTGTCAGCGCAGTACCCGTCGCGGATCGATGGGCTTGCCGCCGTGGCGCAGGTCGAAGAGCAGGTCGAAGCGCTCGGTGTCGTTGCTGTAGCGCACCTCGCACACCGCGGTCCCGCGGCTGACGCGGTCGCCATTGGCGACCAAGGGCCGTTCGCACAGGGCATAGACGCTCTGCAGATTGTCGGCGTGGTGGACGATCACCACCTGGCCGAGCTGGCGCATGCTGTCGGCGAAGCGTACCTCGCCGTCGGCGACCGACCTGGCCATTGCACCGCGGTCGGTGGCCAGCAGCATCGGCTGCAAGGTGCCGCGGTCGTCGGCGCCGAAGCTTCTCACAATCCGGTAGTCATCCAGTGGCCAGGGCCAGCGGCGTGCCGAGGTGGGCAGGTCACCGGGGTCGGGCAGGCTGGCCTGCCTTACCGGGCTGCTGTTTCGATTTCCGCTGCTTGTGCCGGCACTGGATGCCCGGCTGGCGATGGCACCGCCGCTCGTCAGAGGGACCTGGATGACCTGTCCGACGCGTAGCGCGGTCGGTTCCACGCCTGGATTGGCGGACTGGATGCGCGAGGCCCGGGTATCGAAGCGCCGGGCGATGCTCGAAAAGGTATCCCCCGGCCGGATCTGATAGCGATAGGGGCCTCCGGCAGGTGCGCGTTCTTGCCGGGTCGGGACCATCAGGCGCTGCCCCACGGCCAGCCGCTGGGCATCGACGCCCGGATTGAAGCGTTGCAGGCGTTCCAGCGGAACATCGGCCCGACGGGCGATCTCGCCCAGGGTGTCGCCACGCTGGACGGTGATCCAGTTGCCGGCAATATCCGGGGCACCGGTGCGTCGCTGTGCGACGGAGTCGGAGCGCGAGGCACAGCCGGCGAGCAACAGCAGGATGATCAGGGCAACGAAAGCGCCTTGTCCTTTTCCTGCCACAGGGCATTCAGCCATGAGTGGAAGCGTTCCTTGTCGTGCGGATCATCGTGATAATGGCCTTCCTGCATCCAGGCCGGGATCTCGAGCCGCCTGATATCCAGGGTGATGCGTCCTTCCTCGCCGCAGAGGAATCCCCAGAAGGTCGGTCGTGGATTGTCGTAACGCAGTGTCACGTCGAGGATACCATCCAGTCGGTCTCCTAGCAGGGTCAATACCTGGGCGATGCCCCCGGCACGGGGCCGCAGCAGGTGGTGGTAGGGCGAGCCCTGGGCGACCTGCTTGGCCGGCGTAAAGCGGGTGCCCTCGATGAAGTTGTAGATGGCGATGGGCCTTTCCCTGGCATGACGACACATGCGCTGGGTCGCTTGCTCGTCGCGTCGCGCCAGATGGGGATTGCGCTGCTTCTGTTCACGGCTCAACCGACGCAGCATGGGGAACTCAGTGGCCCAGAAGGCCAGGCCGACGATGGGGATCCAGATCAGCTGGCGCTTGACGAAGAAGTGGGGCATGGGGAGGCGTCGATGGAAGGCAAAGAACAGCAGGAAGATGTCCGTCCAACTGCGGTGGTTGGAGAGGACCAGCCACCACTGATCATGGCTGAGCCCCTCGGGACGCCGGATCTCGAGGTCCGGCCTGAGCCACAGACGCATCCACCACAGGTTGGTGCCGACCCAGTTGAGCACCACGGCATTGAGGCCTTGAAGCAGTCGTCGACGGCGTCTGCGCCCCGGTGTGACCAGCTTGACCAGGGTGAGCAGCACCAGCGGAATGCCCCATGCCAGGGTGGTCAGGGTCAGCAGCAGGAGGCTGATGATGCCCTTGGCGGTTGGCATGGCGTGACTCCTCGACCCATGGTGCAGAGGGCGCAATGCTAATGGATTGCCGGGCGGCTGCACAGTCGGATCAGGACATCTCGCAGCGGGTGTGATGGGGTAACAGCAGTTCCGCGGTGCTTTCCTGATTGGCACTGACCTGCTTCTGGACCAGGGCGAGGCCGCCCAGCGTGATGCGATGCTCGTCCCCCTCGGCGAAGGCCATACGCTGCGAGAGTGTCGGGTAGAAAGCATAATCGAGCAGTGGCGAGACGGGGAAGATGCCATGGTGACGGTCGCGATCCCCGATCAGACCGGCGCCTTGCATGCCAGTGTCGAGGTCCAGTAGGTCGGTGCCGAGCTGGTCACAGTCGAAGCCGGCGTGGTGCATCCGGGGCCCCATCACCGCCAGCCAGCCGGCGAGAGGATGTGCTTGATGCAGGGACAGATAGGTGTCCCAGGTCGGCATCGGCCAGGGTCGCAGGTCATACACCAGATCCTTATCGGGGGAGGCCTCCTGGTGAGTCTGGCTCACCAGGCCCTCGAGGCGGTCGCGAGGGCGCCGGGAGAGGCTGGCGAGCTGTAATTCGGCCAGTACCAGCCAGGCGCCTTCATCCGGTGGTGCCATCAGGGATACCAGGAGACCGCGGTCCGCCATGGCGTGACGATGCTGGCAGCGATAACCGAGATGCGTCAGGGTCGGCAGCATGGCCTGCATGGCGAAGGGGCCGTGATTCAGGGTCACCAGGGCGAGATAGGCCGCGGGTGCGTCCAACGGCCACAATCGCAGGCCGCCGATATCCGGATGATGATGGATATAGTCCAGCCACAATCGCTGGACGAACTCTTCGCGCTGCATCCTGACATATCCCTCTGTCGTGAGACTCGAAACGCCTTTCCCGGAACGCCCGGGGATTTCTCAAGCAATCGAGAGTATAGGCAGAGGGAAGGCGACCCCATTCAACGAGAGGAAGACGTTCTAGCGGACAGCGGGGCTGATGCACGGGCTGCCGACCGGGGCCTACTGCGACTATACTGGTGGACGCCCTGACGGACACGCATGACACAACGAGGAGATATTGATGACATCGACAGCTTCCACCCCGCGGGTTGCCGTGGTCACCGGAACCAGCAGCGGTATCGGCGAAGCCGTGGTACGACATTTCTGCGACCAGGGCCACCAGGTGTTGGCCGTGATTTCAATCCAGCAGGCAAGGCCAAGGCGGAAGGCGTCGGTGCGGCCTTCTTCGAGGCGGACCTGACCGATGGCGAGGCCTGCAAGGCCGCGGTGGCCGAGGCCATCAAGCGCTTCGGACGCGTGGATATCCTGGTCAACAATGCCGGCATCCAGCATGTGTCACCCATCGAGGAATTCCCCGAGGCCAAGTGGCGCCAGATCATCGACCTGATGCTGACGGCACCCTTCCTGCTCACCCAGGCCGTCTGGCCCTCCATGCGCGAGAACGGCTGGGGACGCATCATCAATATTGCCTCGGTGCATGCCCAGGTGGCCTCGCCGGGCAAGTCGGCCTACATCAGTGCCAAGCATGGCATGATCGGCCTGACCAGGACCGCCGCCCTGGAGGGTGGCGCCCAGGGCATCACCGCCAATGCCATCCTCCCCGCCTATGTGAAGACGCCGCTTGTCGACAACCAGATCGCCGATCAGGCCAAGATGCACGGCATGGCGGAGCAGGAGGTGATCGAGCAGGTCATGCTAAAGAACGCCGCCATCAAGCGCCTGATCGAGCCTGAGGAAATCGCCGAGCTCGTGGGCTACCTGTCGTCCGACCTCGCCGGTGCCGTCACCGGGGCCAGCTGGAACATCGACCTGGGCTGGACGGCGCAGTAACGCCCGCCGGGTCAGCGCCTCACCGGCCGCTTCTGCAGCTTGCGTTGCAGGGTGCGCCGGTGCATCCCCAGGGCCCTGGCGGTGGCCGAGATGTTGCCATCGTGTTCCTGCAGCACCTTCTGGATATGTTCCCAGGTGATGCGATTGATCGAGGGGGGATGCTCGGCGACGTCGGTATTCGGATCCCCCTCCTGTCGTTCGAAGGCGGCGAGCACCTCGTCGGCATCCACCGGCTTGCAAAGGTAGTTGACGGCCCCCAGCTTGATCGCCTCCACGGCGGTGACAATGCTCGAGTAGCCGGTCAGCACCACCACTCGGCATTCCGGCACCCGTTCGAGCAGTTCGGGCAGCAGCTTGAGCCCCGACTCGTGTTCCAGCTTCAGGTCCAGGGTTGCCAGGTGGGGGGAGTGTCGGCGTGCCAGGGAGAGGGCCTGGGCCGCGTCATGGGCCACCAACACCTCGAAGCCGCGGCGGCTCAGGGCACGGTTCAGCACGTGGCAGAACATCTCGTCGTCGTCGATGATCAGCAGGCGTTGTGGGGTCTCTTGCATGGGGGTCTCTTGCATGGAAATTTCGCAGGGAGTCGTCGAGAGCCATCGACGCTCAGGCGTCGGGGGCGCTACGTGGCAGGGTCACCTCGGTCAGGGTGCCGCCGTCGGGATGATTGTACAGGCTGACGCCGCCGCCGAAGCGGTTGATGGTGGCGTGGGTCAGGAAAAGCCCGATGCCCATGCCCTTGCTCTTGGTCGAGACGAAGGTCTCGCCCAACTGGTCGGCAATGGACATCGCCACTCCTGGCCCGTGATCGCGGATGTCGATGATCACCTCGTCGTCCTTCCAGTCCAGCCGGATGGTGATGTCCTCAGGGTTCGCATCGGCGGCGTTGTTGAGCAGGTTGGTCAGCGCCTGGTCGAGTGTGGCATCTACCACCAGCCAGGGGCGACCGCGTCGTTCGGCACTCTCCAGGCGATGGCTGACATCCGGACGCAGTACCAACCAGCGCTGCACGATCCCGGCCAGCCACTGCTCGGCGTCGAGGGTCGCCGGCTCCGCCATTCGCTGCCGGTCGGCGCTCGCCACCAGGTGATGCAAGCGCGATTTGCAGATATCGACCTGCTGGCGCATCACTTCCAGGTCCTTCTCGAGCAGGGGGTTGCCGCCTGCTTCCGCGCGCATCTCGGCCAGGAGGATCGCCATGGTCGACAGCGGCGTACCCAGTTCATGTGCCGTCCCTGCCGCCTGGGTAGCCACCGCCAGCACCTGTTCGTTGCGCAGCGCCGCTTCCCTCGTCCGCGACAGCGCCTGGTCCCGGCTACGCAGGGCGTGGGCCATCTTGTAGATGAAGAAGGTCACCAGGCCCGCCGAGAGGCCGAAATTCAGCCACATGCCCAGCACATGCAGATTGAAGGTGCCGAATTCATGGCCCTGGCTGAGCTGGGGCACCGGCTGGTAGACCACCATCAGGATGGTATAGGCGATCATCGAGGTGGCGGCGATCAGCCAGGCATGCCGCCAGGGCAGGGTCGCGGCGGCGATGGTCACCGGCACCAGGTAATAGGTGATGAAGGGATTGTTGGAACCCCCGGTAAAGTAGAACAGCAGGGTCAGCCCCGCCACGTCGGCCAGCAGATGCACCAGGTACTCGCCATGCGTCACCGCCTTCGGCCGGCCGAGTCGCCACCAGGTGGCGATGTTGATCAGCGCCATGCCGATGATGACGCCGATCACCGCCGGTACTTCCAGCTCGAACCCCAGTAGCTCGATGCCGACAATGACGCCGGCCAGGAAACCGGTCCAGGTGATGCCGCGGACGAAGGTCAGCCTTACCAGGTTGCGGTTGGGGGTGGACAGCGGCAGGGGCAGGGCGGCTGGCATGGTGACTCCGCGGCAAGGGTTGACGCGATGATACCCGATCCACCGTCGTTGATGGTGCTGGCGTCGCGCTCGATCCGGGTGCGGTTCAGTGTCGCCTTTTCCCCGAGGCACCGACAACGGCCCGGGGTTGGCTGTATATTGGTTGTCATTGATATTCCCGCTGGAACAACGCCCGATGCTCAGACGCCTCTTACCCCTGTTGATCCTGGCCCTCGGCGTGGTGGCCTTCCTGTGGCTGCGGGCCACTCGGCCCGAGACGGCCAGCGTGACACCGGAGGAGCGCAGCTGGCGAGTCGAGACCCTGGCGGTGGCACTCGATGCACATGCGCCCGTGCTGCCGCTTTTTGGCGAGGTCATCGCCCCGGATATGCTTACCGTCACCGCGCCCCTGGCGGGTCGGATCGCCGAGCGGCCGGTTCGTGAAGGTCAGCGGGTCGCCCGCGGCGAGTTGCTGGTGGCATTGGACGAGGCCGACGTGCGGCCGCCCCTGGAACAGGCAGAGGCCGAGGTGGCGGATCGCCAGGCCCAGGTGGAGAACGAGCGGGTGCGCCACGAAAGTGATCGCGACACCCTTGTTCGCGAACGCGAGCTACTCGACAACGCCGGCCGCCAGCTGGAACGTACCCGCTCCCTGGTGGGGCGCAACCTGGCCTCGCAAGCCGACCTGGACGCGGCGCGTAACGACCTTGCCCGTGTACGGGTGACGGTGGCGGCGCGGGAGCGCGCCATCGCCGAACATCCCGCTCGCCTGCAATCCCTCCAGGCAGGACTGGCCCGTGCCAAGGCTGCCCTGGACGCGGCCCGACGCGATGCCGAGCGCAGCCGCGTGACCGCGCCCTTCGACGGCATCGTGACGCGGATTGCCGTGGCGCCGGGTGACCAGGTCACCGCGCGCGCCGCGCTGCTGTCCTTCTATCCCGAGAATGGCCTGGAGCTGCGGGCGCGCCTCCCCCAACGCCACCAGGCCGAACTGATCGATGCCCTGGCGCGGGGCGAGCGGCTCGAGGCGACCAGTGACGACGGCGCTCGCTTCGTGCTGGACGGGTTGGCCGGTGAGAGCGACCCGGCCGGCACCGAGGCGATCTTCGGCCTCGAGGCCGGCGGGGCGGGGCTGCGTCCCGGCAGCCTGGTGGCGGTGTCGCTTTCGCGCCCCGCGGTGCCCGATAGCCTGGCGGTGCCCTACAGTGCCCTCTACGGCAAGGATGTCCTCTATTTGATGGACGAATCGGGCCGGATGCAGCGCCGGGCGGTGACCTACCATGGTGAGGTGCTCCGCGACGACGGGGACCGCTGGGCGCTGGTCGGCGGCGAATCGCTCGGCGAGGGCGGCCGGGTGATCACCACCCATCTTCCCAATGCCATCCAGGGCCTGAGGGTCGAGACCGATGACGCAGGCGACGAGGGGCGGCCATGAGTCGGCGGCGTGGCCTGATCGGCTTCTTCGTCCATCACCGGGTCGCCGCCAACCTGATCATGCTGGTCATGCTGCTGGGTGGAGTGCTTGGCCTATCACGCATGAACATCCAGTTCTTCCCGACCTTCGCCCTGGACGTGGTCAGCGTGCGTACGGTGTGGAGCGGTGCCTCGGCGGAGGACATCGAGAAGGGCATCACCGTGCCCTTCGAGCAGCGCCTGCGCGGTCTAGATGGCCTGTCGCGGATGACCTCCACCTCGGCACAGGGTATCTCCAGCATCACCCTGGAGTTCACCGAGGGCAGCAATCCGATCCTTGCCCTGGATGACGTCCGCCAGCAGGTCGATGCGTTCACCAACCTGCCGGCCGATGCCGAGAAGCCACGTGTCGCTCGAGTAGCCCGCTACGAGCCGGTCGCCCGCCTGCTGGTGTACGGCGCCGTCAGCCCCCAGGAACTGCGCTATCTGGCCAACCACTACGAGGACCAGCTGCTGCAGCGGGGCATCGACCGGGTGGAGATCAGCGGCCTGCCCGAACAGCAGATCAGCATCGAGGTGCCCGCGGAGCGCCTGCAGGGGCTGCAGCTGAGCCTAGGAGAGATCGCCGAGCGGGTCGGGGCGATGTCCCGGGACCTGCCGGCGGGGCTGCTCGGCCAACAGGACAGCACCAGAGAGCTGCGCGGCGTGGAGCAGCGTCGCGACGCACTCGCCTTCGCCGACCTGCCGGTGATCAGCGGTGATCGGGTGCAACTGCGGCTAGGCGATATCGCCACCATCCGTCGCGAGTCGCGCGAGCAGCAGGTGACCCTCAGCCGAGACGGTCAGCCGGCGGTGGAGCTGATGCTGCAGCGTAGCGAGGACGGCAACTCCCTGGCCGCCGCCGAGGTGCTCGAGAACTGGCTCGAGGAGACCAGACTCCAGCTGCCACCCTCCGTGGCCCTCGAGGTCCACGACCAGACCTGGCAGCTGATCGCCGAGCGTATCTGGCTCTTGATCAGCAACGGTCTCGGTGGCCTGGTGCTGGTCCTCTTGCTGCTCTACTTCTTCCTGCCTGCCCGGGTGGCCTTGTGGGTGGCGATCGGCATCCCCACGGCCTTCCTGGCGGCCATGGCGGTATTCTGGGGGATCGGCGGATCGATCAACATGATATCGCTGTTCGCGCTGATCATGTCCCTGGGGGTTATCGTCGACGATGCCATCGTGGTGGGCGAGGACGCCGATGCCCACTTTCGCATGGGCGAACCACCCCGGTTCGCCTCCGAGGGGGCGGCGCATCGCATGTTCTGGCCGGTGCTGGCCTCGTCGCTCACCACGGTGGCCGCCTTCATGCCGCTGCTGCTGGTGGGCGGCGTGATCGGCAACATCCTCGGCGATATCCCGGTGATCATGATCTGCGTGCTGGTGGCCTCGCTGCTCGAATGTTTCGTGGTGCTTCCCGCCCACCTGCGCAATGCCTTCGTGCCGCGCAAGAGTTCACGGCGCCACCCGTTGTCGCGTCCCCGCGAGCGTTTCGAGGCGGCCTTCGACCGTTTCCGCGAAGGACCCTTCCGGCGCTTCTCGGCGCTCACCCTGCGCCATCGGGTCGCCACCCTGGCCTCGGCGGTGGCCGTCGTGCTCTTTACCCTGGGGCTGCTCGCCGGTGGGCGGCTGGAATTCAATTTCTTCCCGTCGCCGGAGCCGAACGTGCTCTATGCCAATGCCGGCTTCGTGGCGGGTACCGACAGCGAGCGCGTCGACGAGCTGCTGGTGCAGATGCAGGCGGCCTTGAGCGAGACCGAACAGGCCCTGGGCGGCGATCTGGTCCAGCATGCCGTGACCCGCCACGGGGCGACCCTGGCCAGTGGCGCCGTGGCCAGAAGCGGTGACAACGTCGGCTCGATGATGGTCGAGCTCACTGCCTCGGACGACCGCGACGTGCGCAATGCCGAGTTCATCCGTGCCTGGCGCTCGCGTCTCCCCGAGCCGGCGGGGCTGGAGAACTTGACCATCAATGAGCGCGCCGCGGGCCCGCCGGGCAAGGACGTCAACATCCGCCTGACCGGCGAGGAGGCCGGTGCCCTCAAGGCCGCCGCCGAGTCGCTCTCGCGTTCGCTGCGCGAGCTGCCCGGTGTGCTCGACACCGAGGACGACATGCCCTGGGGTCGAGAGCAGTTGATCTACCGGGTGAATGCCCAGGGCGAGGCCCTGGGGCTGACCACCGTCGATCTCGGCCGGCAGCTCAGGGATGCCTTCGATGGCCGGCTGGTACAGGTCTACCAGGACGGTGTCGATGAGATCGAGGTACGGGTATTGCTGCCGCGGGCGCAGCGCGAGCGGCTCTCGACCCTGTCGCGGCTCAGCGTGCGCGTCCCCGACGGGCGCTTCGTGCCGCTGGACCAGGTCATGGCCCTGGACTATCGCCAGGGCTTCGAGGCGCTGCGCCATGCCGATGGCCGGTTGGCGGTGGAGGTCACCGCCG
>JAGXGN010000108.1 GCA_024636705.1 Halomonas sp. | reverse complement strand
GGCGGGGTTCCCGAAGGGGATCCCGCCGTCCTTCCCTCGTCGACGTCGCTCGGGCTACGCCCTTCCGACGTCGACGACACAAGGTCTCAGCTTTCTCATCTTGATTGTCGCGTGACTCTCACCTTGATTGTCGCTCTATAGGAATGGGCCTTCTACGGCCGTCAGACAGAGTTGCGGCAGTTGCAAGGCATATTATCGAGGCAGCGGTGGTTTTTTCTTCAGATCTCCGGTCGGCGGCGGATCGGCAAGACCACACTCATCCAGCAGGCGCTGAAGGCAGCGGGTGTCGACAAGACGCTGTACATCCAGATCCCGGATTCGGACCCAGCCGGCGTGGTGGCGGCCTGCAATGGCTACCTGGAGACGTTCGGGCTGGAAGATCGGGTTCATGGGCTCGGCGAACTGGCGAGGCTGATCGCTCGGTTGACTGAAGCCGGGTATGTGGTGGCCCTGGACGAATTTCAGTATTTCCACCGCAAATCGTTGTTCGACTTCTGCTCGTTGTTGCAGGCGGAGGTGGATCGATTGAGCGCCAAGGCCGCGGACGTGGCCGGTGGCTTGATCGTGCTGGGCTCCTTGCATGCGGAGATGACGACATTGCTGGATGATCGGCAGGCGCCGCTGTTCAACCGCACGACGGATACGCTGGAACTGGGGCATCTGGATACCGGCTCGGTGGCTTCGCACCTGGCCGATGCGTCGTCTATCACCCCCTTCGGGCGCTTCCTGCGGCGTACCAAGCTGGATGAACTGCCCCAGTTGTGGAACGTGCTCAAGGGAGAGATGAGCCTGGTGGGGCCGCGTCCGTGCTTGTTCAATCAGGAAGAACTGATCGCCGAGCGGGCCAGCCGTGGGGTTTTCGACGCCCGCCCCGGCATCACCGGCCTGGCCCAAGTCAACGATATTGACATGTCCACGCCGCGGCTGCTTGCGGAGACATACCAGAAGATGCTGGGCGAGCTGACGGTGGCGGTCAGAACACCGCCGATGCCGTACCGGCTCTTGAAGCTGGCTGAGCCATATACGTAATCAGGTAAAGTTAAGAAAAAATCTTTCTTTTCTTGAAAACTGAATATTTCCTTGCTTCAGTGAAGGAAATATTCTGCCAATGGGCGATACGTGAGCAAGTTTGTAGGCTATGCGTACCTGCATGAGCATTTGGGGCTGGGTGTCTGCCCACCGTCGCGGCCTGCGCGAGTGCGCCCGGTCACGCGGATTGTGTCGATGGAGGACGAACTGGCGGTGCCGGTTGAGCGAGCACCCGAGGATGACTTGCTCTCGCATCTACTGTTTGCCTTGAAGCACGAAGGGATGGACCTGTCGATACTCGCCGAGGCGGTTGCCGGGGGCAGGCCATCCTGTTTCAGGGCTGCCTGATGTAGTTGCTCCAGTTCCTCTGCCAAGGTTGCGAAATGCTCGCGCATGGCATCGACATACTCGGATTCCATGTCTGAGCCTCCTTGGCCTGAGCACGGCGATATCATTCTCTCCAGCCGCCAGATCGACCAGGGCATGGAGTATGGTGGTCTGATGGGGCATCGATGAACCTTGTGTGCTGTTGATCGGCCCTTGACAGTCTATCTTAACTCTCCCTTCGGGGTCAGAGGTTGGTCGGGGAAAGGTCCCGCCACGCTCAGCGCCTGGGCTGTGGCAGGCGCTTCTTGGTGCTTTCGAGCCAGCCGATCATGCCGGGCGTTTCCAGGAACACATCGCGCATGTCTTCCCGGTAATACCATGCTTGATCATTACCGCCGATGACGATGCCATGAGGATCCAGCTTGGGCGGCTTGCGTTTCTCGCTAATCAGGTAGTTGAGCACCTTGGGCAGCGCGGCATAGGCCGCCTGGAGTGCCTGCTCTGCCTCATGAAGGCGGCTTAGCCTGACCAGGGCCAGCACCCGGCCGTAGCGCATCTCGGCCAGGTGGTCTTCTGGGTACTGCTCGGCGATGGCCAGGGCCTCGGCATCGTGTCCGGCACGCAGCAGGTTGTTGATCAGCGGGGCTCGTGCGCCGAGATTGTCGTTGGGACAGAGGGCCAGCAACTGCGACAGGCCGTCAATGCTGGCCTGGAGATCTTGCTGCTCCAGGGCGCACTCCATCATCAGCCGCAGCACGGGGCGGTGCTCGAGCCATTCCCAGGGGAGCTGGCCGCCGGCCGGCAGGGCGGCCAGGATGTGATCGATCAGACGATCCACTTGCCGTGCCAATGCCTTGTTGAAGGCCGCTTGCTTGTCGTTGAGGGCGAGGCCGGCATGGGCGTCGAGCGCCTCGAGAAAGCAGGGGTTCTGCAGTAGGTCCGGATCGCGGCGAATCAGCGTGGCGTCGAGCGGGTCGATGCCATCCGGGTCGCGGTAGGTCATGATCATGACCCAGCGTGACTGGTCGTCGTCGCTATCCGGCGGGCCTGGCTCGAAGTGAACGGGATGAAGCGCTTGGCGGTGGGCTTTCTCGAGCAGCTCGGTGATGGCCGTGAGGGTCGCCCCATCCGGGCCGAATAGCTGCAGGATGTTATCGTCCTGAACGTCTTCTTCCTCGTCAGCCACGTCCTCGGGGAATGCCTCGAGATACGTCGAATTCGCCTGCTCCTCCAGCAGCTCGATGGCCTGCTGGTCACCCACCTCCTGGGCCAGCGGTAACCACTCTTGGGCGGTGCGCTGCGCTTCGCCGTCGGCCCCCAAGGCGCGCAGAGACACTACCTTGAGCAGGCCATTGATCAGGTTGTCAGGATCCAGGTGCTCGGCGTAAAGCAGATGCGCAAAGGCATCAGCGGGGCGGTTGTCCTCAAGCGCTTGGCTGGTTAGCCAGTGAAGCGCAGCGGCAGCGGCCATGGGCTTGAGGCCAGGGATGTGCTCGTGCATTGCCCTCTCGCCGGCGTTCAGGTGGCCCATGGCCTCATAGGCATCGCCGAGTAGATGCACGGCGTGGGTCTGCTGCTCCTCGTCGAGCCCACCGTTGTCGAGCAGGGCCAGCAGTTGCTTGCGCGCCTTGCCAGGATGGTTATGTTCGAGCTCGTGCTCGGCTACCAGAAGGCGAACCATGGGTGGCGCCTGCTTGGCGGCCGCCTGACGCTGCTGCTGGGTGAAGAGGGCGACGGCCATTCCGGCAATCGCCACCTCTTCGGCAAGTCTCATGGCATGAGCGTTCTCCAGCGGCTGGCAGCAGCGCTTGAATTTCTTGCCGGAACCGCAGGGGCAGGTGTCGTTGCGCCGCGGCGGCGGTAGCGTGTCGCTGCGAAACCCTTTGGAGGGAAGCGGCGTGGCATTCCATACCGAGCGGCCGATTGCCCACCAGGGCATCTGGTCGTCGAACCACGTTGTCATTCCGCTATGTCGAGCAATCTCGTCGATGTCCTGGAAATAGCGTTCGGCGTCCTCGTGACGAAGGATGTGGCGGATGGACCGCTCCAGGAAGGCATGGATGGCCTGTGCCAGTTCAGCGGGGATCTCGGGGAGTTCGTCGGGTTGCATCGGCGTTCGGCACTTGAAGGGTATGGATCGAGTTTGTCGCGTTGGGCGTATCATACCGCAGGCGGTTGTCGACGACGATAGTCGTGCACGCTACCCTGCTGCAGCGGCCTCTCACGAGAGGGGCCATCGCCTGCGAGTCCACTTCATGCCCCTGCTTTATTCTCACTCTTTCGGCTCCGTCAGGGATCTCTGGCTGCGCTATTACACCAGTATGGCAGTATGGCTACTGGGTGCCTTGGCGCTGGTCGTGCCGACTGGCTATTCAATCGGTGCGGCCCTGCTGCTGCTGGGTAGTGCCGTACTGCTCGTTACCCGCCCGGCGCTGGGGCTGACGCATCGTGACTGGCTGATCATCGCTGTCCTGGCGGGCTATGGCCTCTTGATCATGCTGTTTGCTTTATTGGGCGGGCAGGGGGTCCGCGGGCTCGACAAGCCATTGCGTTTCTTGCTGGCAGTACCTGTGTTGTTGATGGTGATCGCCTATCCGCCATGCCGTGTCGGGCTTTGGGCTGGCCTGGCAGTGGGGGCGATCGGTGCCGGTGGCCTGGCCGGCTGGCAAAAGCTGATCCAAGGGGCGGGGCGCGCTGATGGGTTCACCCAGACCATCCAGTTCGGCAACATCGGCATGTTGATGGGTGTGCTATGCCTGGCGGGGCTGGGTTGGGCTGTGTTGCAGCCTCGTCGTCGTGGTTGGATCGCGCTCTTGCTGTTGGGAGCCCTGGGTGGCTTTCTGGCCTCGATGTTTTCCGGTAGCCGGGGTGGATGGGTCGGTTTTCCCCTGATGCTGCTTGTCCTGTATCGCGCCTACGGGCGGGAATTCTCATCAGGTGGCAGGATGGCGGCACTCGCCGGGGTGGCGTTGGTGGTGGCTCTGGCTTGGCTCATCCCACAGACAGGGGTTCAGCATCGTGTGCAGCTTGCCGTGACTGAGGTGAGCGAGTACGTGTCGGGAGAGCGTGTCGAGTCGTCTGCCGGCTATCGTTTCGAGATGTGGAAGGGGGCGAGCCGGCTGTTTCTCGACAAGCCGCTGCTCGGCTGGGGTGAATTCGGCTATGAGCGTGGAATGCAGCGTCTGGCGGAGGATAATGTCATCCATCCCGGTGTTGCTCGTTTCGACCATGCCCATAACGAGTTTCTCGACCATGCGGCCAAGCATGGAATAGTTGGTTTGCTGGCGTTGCTTGCCCTTTATCTGGTGCCGATCGCCGTGTTCGCTCCCGGCCTGACGGCTGCCTCCCTGGCCGAGCGTGCCCCCGCAACCGCGGGAACCCTGCTTTCGGTCTCCTATATCGATTTCAGCCTGACCCAGGGATTTCTGTCTCACAACAGTGGGGTGATGATGTATGCCTTCTGGCTGGCGGTGTTGTGGGGAAGCTACCGGGCTTATGGACAACGGCATCGATCGAGAGTCTGACCCCGGTTGCTTTCCTTTGTAATCCTTTGCTTACATCAGCGGTCGTCAATCTGGTACCTCAGGAAACTGAAGTTTCGGCTTGGGAATGGTAAGATCGTCCTTTCTTTCTGCCTGATATTTCTCCTCTTCACGGATGAGAGGGCTTCTTCCTGTGATAATGACGCTGCTACAACCCCTGTTTCGGCTGCCACGTTGGCAGAAACGCCTATTGCAACTGGTGGCTGATTGCTTGTTGATCACATTTAGCTTCCTGTTGTCGATGCTGTTGCGCCTGGACAGTTTGGCTTTCTTGACTCAGCCGCGGGTGTGGTGGGTGCTGCCGGTGCCGCGTTCGGTGCCGTTCATCTACGCCATGCTGGCACTGCTCACCGTCGGTGGTGTGCGTTTTGCGTTGCGTGGGATCTATCTGCGCAACTAGCTGCGCTACAAGACGCGGGTGGTGATTTATGGTGCCGGTTCGGCGGGGCGCCAACTGGTACAGTCGCTGCGTCATGGCGCCGAATTCGAGCCGGTGGCTTTCGTGGACGATGCTCCGAACCTGAAAGGGGCCTTCATCCAGGGGCTGAAGGTCTATTCGACCAGCGAGCTCAGCCGCCTGATCAAGGACTACGGGATCGAGAAGGTGCTGCTAGCGATTCCCAGTGCCCCCCCGGGCGCGCCGTCGCGAGATCCTGCGTCAGCGCCCATCGCAACTGTTGCTGCTGGAGCTCTCCGAGTTCAGCCTTTATCGCATCGAGCAGGAGCTTGAGCAAATCGCTCTGGAAGAGGGCATCGATTGCCCGGCGAGAAGCTGTTTGAGGAGCTGTTGGTTGGCGAGAAGGTCGAGGCCACCAGCCACTCGCGAATCATGACCGGCAGCGAGATCGCGCTGAAGTGGGAGGAGTTGGAAGAGCTGCTTGAGACCCTGTTCGACGCCTGCCTGGCCTTCGACGCTCCGCGCATCCGCGAGCTATTGGTCAAGGCGCCGCTGGGCTACCAGCCCCAAAGCGAGCCGGTTGATCTGGTATGGGCGAAGCAGGCTGCCCAGGGGTTGGCGAGTCCTCCGGCACCTGCGCCGCAAGGCGGCAAGCGGGTGGCCCTGCGCTCGCGGCCGACTTCTACGGCGAGCTGAGCCATCCAGGGCAGCCCCTGCCCTTTCTGGTTAGACCCCCGCTGTATTTGGGTGGATCTGGTTTGGTGGAACTGGTTTGGTGGACCTGGTTTGGTGGAACTGGTCCACCTGCGCTTGCTCCCTGTGGATTGCTGTCTTCCAGCATCAGCATAGCGCAGCCGCTTAGTCTCCTTTAGGGTCAGACCCCTAAATCTGCTTGGGGGTCTGACCCTGGTAGCTGAAAAAAATAACGAGCATAGCGCCGCAAAGGGCTTGCCGGTACAATGTGGCGTTTCTCACGACGTGCTGCCAATGGTGAGTTTTTTCTTCCGTACAAAAGCGCGTACATGAACCGGATCTTTGCGAATGAGCGGTACCGAAAAAGCCTGTAAATTAAGTCACATACGCAATTTCTCGATCATCGCCCATATCGATCACGGCAAGTCGACGCTGGCCGACCGCTTGATCCAGGTCTGTGGCGGTCTGACCGAGCGTGAGCTGAAAGAGCAGGTGCTCGATTCCATGGACCTCGAGCGCGAGCGCGGCATCACGATCAAGGCGCAGTCGGTGACCCTGGATTACCTGGCCGAGGATGGTCACACCTACCAGCTCAACTTCATCGATACCCCCGGCCATGTCGATTTCTCCTACGAGGTCTCCCGTTCGCTCTATGCCTGCGAGGGGGCACTGCTGGTCGTGGATGCGGGGCAGGGCGTGGAAGCCCAGTCGGTGGCCAACTGCTATACCGCTATCGAGCAGGGGCTGGAGGTGTTGCCGGTGCTGAACAAGATCGACCTGCCCCAGGCCGATCCGGACAAGGTGGCCCATGAGATCGAGGAGATCATCGGCCTGGATGCCACGGATGCCTGTCAGGTCTCGGCGAAGAACGGGATCGGCATCGAGGCCCTGCTCGAACGCCTGGTGCGTGACATCCCCCCGCCCAAGGGTGATCCGGACGCTCCCCTGCAGGCGCTGATCATCGATTCATGGTTCGACAACTATCTGGGGGTCGTTTCCCTTATCAGGGTCTTCGACGGCACCATGAAGAAGGGTGAAAAACTGCGCATCAAGTCCACGGGACGCGACTGGCAGGCCAATGAGGTGGGCATCTTTACCCCGACCCGCAAGGAGACCGGTGTCTTGCGCGCCGGGGAGGTGGGTTTCATGGTCGCCGGCATCAAGGAGATCCAGGGGGCGCCGGTGGGCGACACCATCACCCATGCGAAAACCCCGGATGTTCCGCGACTGCCCGGCTTCAAGAAGGTCAAGCCCCAGGTCTATGCCGGCATGTTCCCGGTCAGTGCCGACGACTACGAGGATTTCCGCGACGCCCTGGAGAAGCTGGCGCTCAATGACGCCTCCCTGGACTATGAGCCGGAGAATTCCGATGCCCTGGGCTTCGGCTTCCGGGTGGGCTTCCTCGGCACCCTGCACATGGAAATCGTTCAGGAGCGGCTGGAGCGCGAGTACAATATCGACCTGATCACCACGGCGCCCACGGTGGTCTATGAACTGGCCATGAACAATGGCGAGATCCACTATGTGTCCAATCCCTCCAAGCTGCCCGACATGGCGGATGTGGACGAGATGCGCGAACCCATCGTGCGTGCCAGTATGCTGGTCCCTCAAGAGTATGTCGGCAACGTCATTACCGAGTGCGAGCAGCGTCGCGGTACCCAGCTCGATATGCAGTTCCTCGGCAGCCAGATCCAGCTCGCCTATGAGCTCCCCATGTCCGAGGTGGTGATGGACTTCTTCGATCGCCTGAAGTCCATCTCCAAGGGATATGCGTCGCTGGAATACAACTTCGAGCGTTTTCAGGAAGCCAAGCTGGTGCGCCTGGATGTGCTGATCAATGGCGACAAGGTGGATGCCCTGGCCGTGATCATCCATCGTGACCATGCACACGGCCGCGGTCGTCTGCTGGTCGAGAAGATGAAGGAGCTGATCCCGCGCCAGATGTTCGATGTCGCCATCCAGGCCGCCATCGGCAGCCAGGTGGTGGCGCGTTCCACCGTCAAGGCCCTGCGCAAGAACGTCACCGCCAAGTGCTACGGCGGTGACGTGTCGCGCAAGAAGAAACTGCTCGAGAAACAGAAGGCGGGCAAGAAACGCATGAAGCAGGTGGGCCGGGTGGAAATTCCCCAGGACGCCTTCCTCGCCGTGCTCAAGGTCAACGACTAAGGACCCGATTATGGATTTTTCCTTCCTGTTGGTGATAGCGGTCGGCGTCAGCGGCCTGATCTGGCTGGCCGATCTGCTCTGGTGGCGACCACTGCGTCGGCAGCGGCTGGTCACTGCCGATGCGGGTACCACCGAGGGGCTCGACGAGCGGGCTCGGGAGAAGGTGCTCAAGGAGCCCTGGCCGGTGGACTATGCCAAGTCCTTCTTTCCCGTCCTGCTGGTGGTGCTGGTGCTACGCAGCTTTCTGGTGGAACCCTTCCAGATACCCTCCGGCTCCATGAGGCCAACCCTGGAGGTGGGCGATTTCATCCTGGTCAACAAGTTCACCTACGGCCTGCGGTTGCCGGTGATCAACACCAAGTTCGTCGAATTCGGTGAGCCGGAACGCGGCGATGTCATGGTCTTCCGCTTTCCCAACGAGCCGGCGGTCAATTTCATCAAGCGTGTGGTGGGTCTGCCCGGCGATCGCATTCGCTACGAGGGCAAGCAGCTCTATATCAATGGTCGTGCCGCGCCCAAGGAGCTCCTCGCAGAGGGGCCAGACGGTGCTCCCGATCAGTTGTTGCTGGAAGAGCGCCTGGGAGAGCTCGAGCACCGCATCTATAATAATCCACGCGACCCCGGCCCGCAGATGCGAGAGTTGGTGGTGCCGGAAGGCCATTATTTCACCATGGGCGACAACCGCGACCATTCCAATGACAGCCGTTACTGGGGCTTCGTGCCGGAAGAGAACATCGTCGGTGAGGCCTTTGCCGTCTGGATGCGCTGGAATGGCGGCCTGCCGAGTTTCACCAGCGTGAGGCGTATCCGTTGAGTCGCTCCTCCATCCAATAGTCAGGAACATCGTGAGCAACCCCCTCAATATTTTCAGTCGGCGCCTTGGCCATCATTTCGCTGACCCTGCGCTTCTCGAGCTGGCCTTGACCCACCGCAGCGTCGGCGGCGATAACAATGAGCGCCTGGAATTTCTCGGCGACTCCATCGTCAACTTCGTCATCGCCGAGGCCCTCTTCCAGCGGTTTCCCGCCGCGCGGGAGGGCCAGCTCTCCCGCCTGCGTGCTCGACTCGTCAAGGGCCAGACACTCGCCGAACTGGCGCGGGAAATGCAGTTCGGTGACTACTTGAGCCTGGGCTCCGGCGAGATGAAGAGCGGAGGCCATCGCCGTGAATCCATCCTGGCGGATGCGGTGGAGGCGGTGATCGGTGCCATCTACCTGGATGCCGGCATGGAAACGGTTCGGGTCCGGGTACTGGCCTGGTATGCGGCCAGACTCGAGGCGATCAGTCTCCAGGACACCCAGAAGGACCCCAAGACGCGGCTGCAGGAGTTTCTGCAATCCCGCCAGCTGCCCTTGCCCCGCTACGAGGTGGTCGCGGTGGAGGGCGAGGCTCACGACCAGACCTTCACCGTGGAATGCCACACCGAGTACCTCGATGAGCATACCACCGGCATCGGCTCGAGCCGTCGCCATGCCGAACAGCAGGCCGCCGCCCAGGCCCTGGCCAGGCTCGAACCCCAAGGAGCCCGCTCATGAGCCAGACCTGTGGCTTCGTGGCCATCATCGGCCGGCCCAATGTCGGTAAATCCACGCTGATGAATCGTATTCTCGGCCAGAAGATCTCGATCACCTCGCGTCGTCCCCAGACCACGCGCCACCAGGTGACGGGGATCAAGACCGAAGGGGAGTCTCAGTTCGTCTATGTCGACACCCCGGGAATCCATATTCAGTCCGGTGATCGCAACAAGGCGATCAACCGCTTCATGAACCAGGCGGCGACCCAGGCGCTGCGCGATGTGGACTGCGTGGTCTTCATCATCGATCGCACGCGGTGGACGGAAGAGGATCAGGTGGTGCTGCAGCGTCTCGAACACGTCAAGGCGCCGGTCATCCTGGCCGTCAACAAGGTGGATCGGGTTCAGGACAAGGCCAGTCTGTTGCCCTGGCTGAAGGAAGTGGGTGCGCGCCGTGACTTTGCGGCCATCGTGCCGATCTCCGCCAAGCACGGCAGCAATGTGCCCGAACTCGAGGCCGAGGTGGCCAAGCACCTGCCCGAGAGCGTTCACTACTTCCCCGATGACCAGGTCACCGACAAGAGCCAGCGCTTCCTTGCCGCCGAACTGGTGCGCGAGAAGGTCACGCGCCAGCTGGGTGATGAGCTGCCCTATCAGATGACCGTGGAGATCGAGGAATTTCGCGACGAGGGCAGGGTGGTGCACATCAGTGCACTGATCCTGGTGGAACGGTCGGGACAGAAGAAGATCCTGATCGGCGAGAATGGCGAGCGGATCAAGAGCATCGGTCGTGAAGCGCGTCTGGATATGGAACGTGCCCTGGACGCCAAGGTGATGCTCAATCTCTGGGTCAAGGTCAAGCGCGGCTGGTCCGATGACGAGCGGGCCTTGAAGAGCCTGGGCTACAACCTCGACTGAGGTCCCATGACGCCCGAACCCGCCTTCCTGCTGCATAAGCGCCCCTATCGCGAGACCAGTGCCCTGGTCGAGCTTCTGACCCTCGATCATGGCCGGGTCAGGGCGGTGGCCCAGGGCATCCAGCGACCCGGTAGCCGCTCTCGCGGACGCTTGCAGCCCTTCGCCCCCCTCCATGTGACCTGGGTCGGCGAAGGCGAGCTCAAGCGTCTGCGCCTGATGGAGAGCCGGGGTTCCACGGCGCTACTGGCCGGGGAGGGCCTGTTGTGCGGTCTCTATGCCAACGAGTTGCTGACCCGAGTGCTGCCGGTGGAACTGCCGGTGGCCGATGTCTTCGCCTTCTACACGGCACTGCTGGAGGCCCTGCCGCGTCCCGAAGGCCGGGCCGCGGGGTTGCGGCGACTCGAACGTGCGCTGCTCGATGCCGTCGAGGCGTTGCCGCGTTTCACCGACCCCGAGGGCGGTGAACTCGACCCGGAACAGCGGTATCACTATGTGTCCGCGGATCGCGCCTTCGTGCCCGGCCAGCCCGGGCTCGATGGCCGCACGCTACGCCTGCTTGCCGGACATGACTGGGGTGAGCCGGGTCTGGCCGGCCCGGCCAAGGCGGTGACCCGGGCGGCCCTCGCCCCCTTGCTGGGCAGCCGGCCGTTGCGTTCTCGGGAATTGATGCGCCAGCTTGCCGAGCGCCGCCGCACCGGGCTGCGCCCGGAGCCTGAAGCTGGAAGCCTGAAGCTGAAAGAAAACCCCTGACTCCAGAGTTGTTGGGAGGATGCTCGCTTCCAGCTTTCAGCTTTCAGCTTTACCCTTGTTCCCATCTTCCCCGTTGCAAGGAGTGCTCTCATGCATCCCCCGCGTATCCTGCTCGGCGTCAACATCGATCATATTGCCACCCTGCGTCGTGCCCGCGGGACACGCTACCCGGATCCTGTCCAGGCGGCGTTGCTGGCCGAGGAGGCCGGCGCCGATGGCATCACGGTTCACCTTCGTGAGGACCGTCGCCATATCCAGGACCGCGACGTCCATCTGCTGGCGGAAATCATCACCACCCGCATGAATCTGGAGATGGCGGTCACCGATGAAATGATCGCCCTGGCCGAGCAGGTCCACCCAGCCCATGTCTGCCTGGTGCCCGAGAAACGCGAGGAATTGACCACCGAGGGTGGCCTCGATGTGGTCGGCGGTGGCGAGGCGATTGCCATGGCCTGTCGACGCCTGGGGGCAGCCGGCTGCGAGGTGTCGCTGTTCATCGACCCCGAGCCGGCACAAATCGAGGCGGCGGCCAGGGCCGGGGCGCCGGTGATCGAGCTGCATACCGGCGCCTATGCCGAGGCGACCGGGGAGGCCGCCCGTCGAGAGCACTCACGGCTCTCCGCGGCGGCCGAGATGGCGCTGGACCTGGGGTTGATCGTCAATGCCGGGCATGGCCTGCATTACCATAACGTCGAGGCCATCGCCGCCATACCCGGTCTCCATGAGCTCAACATCGGGCATTCGATCATCGCACGGGCGCTCTTCGTGGGCCTCAAGGAAGCCGTGGCGGAGATGAAGCGGCTGGTGATCGCCGGCCAGGAGGCGGGTCTGCTGGCCTCCCTCGATGAACACGATCATGACCACGCGTCCCATGAGGATGCCGGCGGCCATCCATGATCATCGGGATCGGTACCGATCTTGTCCGGGTGGGGCGTATCGAGGCGGCGTTGCGGCGACACGGTCCACGATTCGCCCGGCGCCTGCTGGGCGAGCAGGAAGCGGATCGGTTCCACCAGGCCGCCTTTCCGGCGGCCTTTCTCGCCAAGCGTTTTGCCGCCAAGGAGGCCTTCGTCAAGGCGCTGGGCACCGGGCTGCGCAACGGCATTCGCTGGACGGAGATCCAGGTGGTCAACGATGCGCTGGGTCGGCCGTCACTGGTGCTGGCGGGCAGGGCCCGGGAGCTTTCTGTCCTCGCCGGAGTCAGGGTCCATCACCTGTCGTTGACCGACGAGGTGGACCTGGCACTGGCCTTCGTCGTACTCGAGGACTGACGGGCCTGCCAGTCGATCACTGCGCTCATGGCGTCGAAGAGGTCGTCGACCAGTGGCAGGACGGTCTCGCGTCCCCGTGAACGCAGTCGTGTTTCCAGGGTCTCGGCCAGCAGCCCCAGCCGGGGGGTGCCGCAGTAGCGACAGGCCCCGTTCAGGGCATGGATGGCATCCAGTAGTCCCTCGTCGTCATGGGTTTCCAGGGCCCGCTGGATGGCCGTCCGCGTTTCGGGCAGCGACTCGGCCAGGCGCTCCAGGAGTTCCCGGGCCAGGTCGTCGCGTCCCCCGGAGAGTCGGGTGCCCAGGGTCAGGTCGACCACGGCCAGCTCGCCATCCTCGTGCTCGCCGACGGTGGTCGCTTCCGGCGTCGTGCCGGGCAGTGGCCTGTCCTGTCGGGCGGGGAGTTTCAGGTGGCGCTGCAGGAGATCTTCCAGGCGCTCGGTATCCAGCGGCTTGATCAGCATCTCGTCCAGGCCATTGGCCAGCAATCGATGGCGCTCGCCCTCGAGGGCGTGAGCGGTCACGGCGATGATCGGCACGTCACGCCAGGCCCCTTCCAGTCGGCGCAGCGCCCGAGTGGTCTCCACGCCGTCGATGCCCGACATGCGAATATCCATCAGCACCAGGTCATGGTCCTGAGTCTGGGCCATGGCCAGGGCTTCCTCGCCGCTCGCGGCAGACTGGACCAGCAGACCGGGGCGCCGAATGAGCTCCTCGAGCAGCAAGCGGTTGGTCTCGGCATCGTCCACGATCAGGACGCGCTGCGATCCCAGGGCCTCCCGGCCACCCGCTTCCATCGGCAGGGGAGTGACCTGAGCGTTCAGCAGGGTGCGGACGGTCTCGGTCAGCACGGCCCGCGAGGCTGGCTTGCTGAGGATCTGACCACTCCGCGGTAAGGGTATCGAGGGCAGGTCCATGGGGCTGGCATTCACCAGCAGCAGGGCGGGACAGTCGAAGGTCTCGAGACGCTGCGCCCAGGCCGCCATTTCCTCGTCATCGAGATGGCCGCCGCCCAAGGGAAGGGTCAGGGAGAAGGTCGATCCCTTGTCAGGCTGGCTTTCTACCTCGATGGTGCCGCCCATCTGCTCCAGCAGTTGTCGGCAGATGGTCAGGCCCAGGCCGGTACCGCCGAATTCACGAGGATGACTGGGTGCGCCCTGCCGGAAGGCTTGGAAGAGGCGCTGGCAGTCTTCCGGGGACAGGCCGATGCCGGTGTCGCTGACGCTGATCCTCAGGGTGACACGCCCCGGCTCGGCCTCTTCCACCATCACCCTGACGATGACCTCGCCGCTTTCGGTGAACTTGACGGCATTGTTCACCAGATTGGTCAGCACTTGTCGGATGCGTAGCGGATCGCCGGTCAGGGTAGCGGGGACGTCGTGGTAGACCAGCCCGAGCAGGTGAAGGCCCTTGGGATGGGCCTGAGGCGCCTGAAGCCCCAGTACCTCATCTACCAGGGCCACCATGTCGATGGGCAGGTGTTCGAGTTCGAGGCGTCCGGCCTCCAGCTTGGAGAAGTCGAGCACGTCGTTGACCAGCATCAGGAGGTTGTCACTGGCGCGATGCACATGGTCGAGCCATTCGCGCTGGCGGTCCTCGAGTCGCGAACGGCCGAGCAGGCGACAAAAGCCGATGATGCCATTGAGTGGCGTGCGGATCTCGTGGCTCATGTTGGCGAGGAATTCCGACTTCATCCGATTGGCCTGGAGGGCACGGCGATGGGCCATGTCCAGCTCGATATTCTGGACTTCGATGGTCTCCATCGATTCCTGAAGCTCGGCCGTGGTCTGCTCGATCTGTCGCTGAACGTCCAGGCGCGATTGCGCGAACTGTTCGGAGAGCCGATTGACCCGGCGCGTCAGGCCCGCCAGTTCCGTGGTGGTGGAAACGTCCAGCGGCGGCGGGCAGTCGCCATCGGCCAGGCGCGCCAGGGCCCGGTCGGCTGCCTGTATGGGCTGGGTCAGGCGTCTGCTGGTGGAATAGGCGATCAGCCATAGCAAGAGTCCGAGGATCAGCAGACCCAGGCCAGCCGTGGCGAGGCGACGGTAGTGATCCAGCGCCAGGGGCATGGCGTCGATGTCCATCACCAGCCATCCCGCCGTCTCTCCCCCCCGGGCCTGCCCCATCAGAGGAGTCTGCAGGCGCCACTGATGGCCATCGCGAAACAGGCCGCCCCGAGCCGGCCCTGCCTCCGGCATATCGCGCAGGCGGCCCAGCTCCACCAGGGTGTCACCGTCCGCCCCCCGGATCGCCACGGCGCGTACCTCTTCCTGATCGAGCAGGCGAGCCCCGATCCGCGACAGGCTGTCGCTGCCCGACTCCTGAAGCGCCGCTTCCAGTTCGGGAGCCAGCAGCTCGGCG
Organism: Halomonas sp.; assembly: GCA_024636705.1. Lineage (GTDB taxonomy): Bacteria > Pseudomonadota > Gammaproteobacteria > Pseudomonadales > Halomonadaceae > Halomonas. Next base: position 2,790 of record JAGXGN010000108.1, on the reverse strand, counting down.
GCCAGGGCGAGTCGGTCCTGCAGGGCCTGCCGCCGATCCTGTGATTCCAGCTGCAGGCCGATGCCGGCTACCACCGCCAACAACACCAGCGGCAGCCCCAGCAGCACCATCAGCAGGCGGTTGTTCAACGTCATCGGCGAACCCTTTTGATCGATTGCGGGTCAGTATGCCACAGGGAGCGACGATGCCTGTCCACCCCGCGGCCGCATCGATATAATGCTTAGGAGTGGCTACCAGAAGGAAGGATGCATGCAGTTTTCCACGATCGAGGATGTCGTCGGCAATACACCCCTGGTGCGCCTCAAGCGTATCAGCGCCGGCCGCGACAACACCCTGCTGGCCAAGCTGGAGGGTAATAACCCCGCCGGTTCGGTGAAGGACCGGCCGGCACTCTCCATGTTGTCCCAGGCCGAGGCGCGCGGTGAGATCTCCCCAGGCGACACCCTGATCGAGGCGACCTCCGGCAATACCGGGATCGCCCTGGCGATGGCCGCCGCCATCAAGGGATATCGAATGGTGTTGATCATGCCCGAGAGTGCGTCCGAGGAACGCAAGCAGGCCATGGGTGCCTTCGGCGCTCGCCTGATCAGTGTCAGCAAGCAGGGCGGCATGGAGGAGGCCCGTGATGTCGCCGAATCGATGATCGCCCGTGGGGAAGGCAAGCCGTTGGATCAGTTCGCGAACCCGGACAATCCTCTGGCCCATTATTCCGGCACCGGTCCGGAGATCTGGGCACAGACGGCGGGGACGGTGACGCACTTCGTCAGCTCTATGGGGACCACCGGCACCATCATGGGGGTCTCGAGATATCTCAAGGAGCGCAATCCCGAGGTGCAGATCATCGGTCTGCAGCCCGAGGACGGGGCAAGCATCGCCGGGATACGTCGCTGGCCCGAGCAGTACCTGCCGAGCATCTTCGAGCCTGCCCGGGTGGATCGGGTCCTGGATATCGGCCAGCACGAGGCCGAGGAACACATGCGTCGCCTGGCCAGGGAAGAGGGTATCTTTGCCGGCGTCTCCTCGGGTGGCGCACTTTCCGGCGCCCTGCGTATCGCCTCGGAGGTCGAGAACGCGGTCATCGCCTTCATCGTCTGCGACCGTGGCGACCGTTACCTCTCCACCGGCCTCTTCGCCCCGGAGCTTTGACATGGCCATGCTGGGCAAGCGTCGCCCGTCCCGGGTTCGTAGCGGTGTGTCCGGCCTCCAGGGGCACCGGCCGTCTCGCGTCGCTCTGCCAGCCGGGGCGGTGGACGAGACATCTTCCCGGGTCATCGAACGACTGGCCCATGACGGACGAGGCGTGGCGCATCACCCCGACGGCAAGGCGCTCTTCGTCGAGGGTGGCCTGCCGGGGGAGCGGCTCGAGGTCGCCATCCACCGGGCGCACAAGCGCTATGATGAGGCGCACATCCGGGAACTGCTCGAGGCATCCACGGAGCGGGTGGCGCCGCCCTGTGGCCATTTCGCTCACTGTGGGGGCTGTGATCTCCAGCACCTGGATGTCGATGCCCAGCGCCGCCACAAGCTGGCCGTGCTGGTCGAGCTGCTGACCCGCCAGGGAATCGAGACCCCGTCCCCCGCCCTGCTGGCCGGGTCTCCCGATGGCTATCGCCGCCGGGCTCGCCTGGGAGTCAGGGTGGATGCCGAAGGGGAGGTGCATCTCGGCTTTCGTGCCCGGCACCGCCATCGCCTGGTGGATATCACCGATTGCACCGTTCTGGTGCGGCCACTGAATGCGCTTCTGCTTCCCCTGCGTGAGCTCCTGGCCTCCCTGGAGGCGCCCCGCCAGGTGGGGCATCTCGAGCTGCTCGACAGCGATCAGGGCGCCATCCTGGTCGTGCGTCAGTTGCGTGACCATGCAGCGGACGCTAGACGCTGGCAGTACTTCGCCGAGTCTCGTGGCCTGCACCTGGCGCAGTGGTGGGGTCGTGAGTCACCCTGCCTCGAGTGGTTGACGGCGGAACCGGCGCTGAGTTGCCACGTGCCCGGCCCGCGGGGCGAGCTGACCCTGGGCTTTGCCCCCGGTGACTTCCTGCAGGCCAATGCCGAGGTCAATCAGCAGATGATCGAGACCGCCCTGGCATGGCTGGGAGAGGGACGGGATCGCCGCCTGCTGGATCTCTATGCGGGTGTGGGGAATTTCAGCCTGCCGCTGGCGGCCACCGGAGCCGATGTCACGGCGGTGGAGGGGGCGTCGGCCATGGTCGAACGCCTGGCCGACAATGCCCGACGCAATGGCTTGAGCCTCAAGGCGCAGCAGGCCGATCTGGCCTCGGACGGCGTGGTCGCGTCGCTTCTCGATGCCTCCCGGCCGGACTGGGTGCTGCTGGATCCGCCCCGCGATGGGGCCGAGCGAGCCTGCCTCGCCCTCGCCGCGCGTCCTGTTGCCAGGGTGCTCTATGTGTCCTGTGATCCAGCCACCCTGGCCCGGGATGCGGCACATCTTGTGCATGGGGGTTATCGCCTCACGCGATTGGGTATTGCCGACATGTTCCCCCACACCTCTCACCTGGAATCCATGCTGTTGTTCGAACATCCACGGACGGAGCGACGGCCGCAAGGAGTGTCACCCGATGGTTAAAGTCCGTGAAGACCAGCCCCTGACCGAGGAAGGCTGGGTCGATATCGACCACTGGGTCTCGCGTCTCCAAGCAGACGCGAAGATTTCTGATCCGGAACAGCTGAAGGCGGCCTGCGAACTGGCCGAGCATTTGGAGCGCGAGTCGGGGCGTCCCCATCGTCCATGGTCGGAGAACGCCTCGAGTTTTCGCATGGGTCTGCAAATGGCCG
>JAGXGN010000107.1 GCA_024636705.1 Halomonas sp. | reverse complement strand
GCGCTGCTGATCGGTGCCGGCGAGACCATCGAACTGGTCGCCCGCCATCTCCATGAGGCCGGGGTGCGCCAGCTGACCGTGGCGAACCGTACCCGGTCGCGCGCCGAGACTCTCGCCGGCCCCCTGGGTGGCCGCGCCATCACCCTGGACGAGATTCCCGAGGCCTTGATCGAGGCGGATATCGTCATTTCCTCCACCGCGGCACCCTTGCCGATCCTCGGCAAGGGGATGGTCGAGCGTGCACTGAAGAAGCGCCGTCATCGCCCCGTCTTCATGGTCGATATAGCCGTGCCCCGGGACATCGAGCCCGAGGTGGGTGAGCTCGGCGATGTCTTCCTTTACACCGTCGATGACCTCCAGGAGGTCATCGACGAGAATCGCCGCCACCGACAGGTAGCGGCCGACCAGGCCGAGTCGCTGATCGAGCACGGGGTGGGCGCCTGGCAACATGAACGGCGCATCCGCAGTGGCGGTGAGCTGATCAGTGTCGTCAGGGCCCGCGGCCAGGCGCAGCGGGAGTTGTCCGAGCAGCAGGCCCTGGCTCGCCTGGCCCGTGGAGAGGACCCGGAGGAGGTGGTGCGTCGCCTGGCCCACCAGCTGACCAATCGCCTGCTGCATCGCCCCACCGTGGCCCTGCGCGAGGCCGCCTCCGCCGAACGTCATGACCTGCTCGATGCCGCCACGGAGCTGCTGCTCGATCCTTCTTCCGACAAGACCCGATAGGACTGCCGAATGAAAGCGTCTCTGCGCCAGCGCCTCGATACCTTCGCCGAGCGCTTCGAGGAGCTCTCCGCCCTGTTGGCGGAACCCGATGTCATCCAGGACCAGCCGCGATTTCGCGACTATTCCCGCGAATATGCCGAACTCGAGCCTCTTGTCGAGGCCTGGGAGGCATACCTGGAAATCGAGAAGGACATCGAGGGTGCCCGGCAGTTGACCTCCGACAGTGACGCCGAGATGCGCGAGCTGGCCGAGCTGGAGGTCGCCGAGGGCGGCGAGCGGCTCGAGGCCCTGGACGTGCGCCTCAAGCAGTTGCTGGTGCCCAAGGATCCCGACGACAGGCGCAACGTCTTCCTCGAGGTCCGTGCCGGGACCGGCGGTGACGAGGCGGCCCTCTTCGCGGGCGACCTCTTCCGCATGTATTCCCGTTATGCCGAACAGCATGGCTGGAAGGTCGAGGTCGTCAGTGCCAGTCATGGCGAGCAGGGCGGGTACAAGGAGATCATCTCGCGGATCAAGGGGGAGGGGGTCTATGCCCGGCTAAAGTTCGAGTCCGGCGCCCATCGGGTGCAGCGGGTGCCGGCCACCGAGTCCCAGGGTCGCATCCATACCTCGGCCTGTACCGTGGCGGTGATGCCCGAGGCCGACGAGGTGGAGGACATCGACATCAATCCGGGTGACCTGCGGGTGGATACCTTCCGTTCCAGCGGGGCGGGTGGCCAGCATGTCAATACCACCGATTCGGCCATCCGCATCACCCACCTGCCCAGCGGCGTGGTGGTAGAATGCCAGGAGGAACGCAGCCAGCACAAGAATCGCGCCAAGGCCATGTCGCTGCTGGCGGCGCGCCTCAAGCAGACCGCCGTCGAGGGCCAGCGTCAGGATCAGGCGGATACCCGGCGTTCCCTGGTGGGTTCCGGCGATCGCAGTGAACGCATCCGTACCTACAATTTCCCCCAGGGCCGGGTGACCGATCATCGTATCAACCTGACACTGTACAAGCTCGGTGAGGTGATCAGTGGCGAGCAACTCGATGATGTGATTGAGCCCCTGATCAACGAGTATCAGGCCGAGCAACTCGCCGCTCTGCAGCAGGAAGGCTGATGCGACTCGATCGCCTGCTCGGCCGGGCCGTCGAACGACTCGAGGCGGCCGGTTCGCCCAGTGCGCGACGCGATGCCGAGGTGTTGCTCTGTCATGTCCTCGGCGTCGACCTTGCCTGGCTGTATACCTGGGGCGACCGGGAGGCGCCGGTACTGGAAAGGGCCCGTTACGAGGCGTTGATCGCGGCACGGGCGGTCGGAAAGCCGGTCGCCTACCTGACCGGGAAACGGGAATTCTGGGGGCTTGTCCTGTCGACGTCCCCCGACACCCTGATTCCGCGTCCCGATACCGAGACCCTGGTCGAGGCGGCGCTGCACCTTGGCCGTGCTCCCGTCGGACGCCTGCTCGACCTCGGCACCGGTACCGGCGCCATCGCCCTGGCCTTTGCCAGCGAACGACCGGGCTGGGCGGTGCTGGGTATCGACATCAGCCTCGCGGCGGTTGCCCTGGCGCGTCACAATGCCGAGCGGCTGGGCATCGACAATGCTAATTTCTGCAAGAGCGACTGGTTTGCCGCCCTCGCCGGGGAGGTCTTCGAGCTGGTCGTCGCCAATCCGCCCTATATCGACGCACAGGATCCGCACCTCGCGTCGGGCGATCTGCGTTTCGAACCGCGAAGCGCGCTGGTCGCCGCCAACCAGGGCTTCGCCGATCTGTGTCGGCTGGTACAGGATGCCAGGCATCACCTGACCCCGGGTGGCTGGTTATTGCTGGAACATGGCCATACCCAGGCGCCCCGGGTCCGTGACGTCCTCCAGGATGAAGGCTTCCTGGAGGTGGCAAGCCGCGAGGACCTGAGTGGCCATGAACGTGTCAGCCTGGGCCAGGCAGCCTGGGCCGGCAGCCTGGGTCGGTAGACTGGGTCGGTAGACTGGGCCGGTAGACTAAGTAAGCGGCGTTGACCCCGATCACTGGAGGCGTTTCTAATGAAAGCCAAGACGCGATCCCTCGATCGCATCGACCTCAAGATTCTGCGCTGCCTGCAGGAGAATGCGCGCCTCTCCTATGTCGAGCTGGCATCTCGGGTGGGGCTTTCCACCACGCCCTGCCTGGAGCGTGTCAAGCGACTGGAACGTTCCGGGATCATCCGCGGCTACAAGGCGGTGCTGGATCCCCAGGCGCTCAAGGCCAACCTCCTGGTGTTCGTCGAGATCAGCCTCGAGACCCAGTCTTCCGCGGTGTTCGACGAGTTTCGTCGGGCGGTGTCGGCCTTGCCGCAGATCCAGGAGTGCCATCTGGTCTCGGGGCAGTTCGACTATATCCTCAAGTGCCGGATCCCGGAGATGGCCGCCTATCGGCAGTTACTCGGCGATGTCGTCCTGACGCTTCCCGGGGTCAAGGAGTCGAAGAGCTATGTGGTCATGGAGGAGGTCAAGGAGGACTTTTCCCTGCCCATTCCCGATATCGATGAACTGGAAGACAACTGAACCCCTTACAGGCCTTGTTCCATGAATGATGATGACCTGCTGCGCTACAGCCGCCAGATCATGCTCGAACAGATCGACATCGCCGGCCAGGAGCGGCTCTTGGCGAGTCGCGTGCTGGTGGTCGGTGCCGGTGGCCTCGGCTCCCCGGTGGCCCTCTATCTGGCCGCCGCTGGGGTGGGGCATCTCAGCCTGGCCGATGCCGACAGGGTCGATCTTTCCAATCTGCAGCGCCAGATAGCCCATGGCCATGCGGATATCGGGCGCAACAAGGCCGAGTCGGCCGCCCAGGCGGTCCTGGCGCTCAACCCCGGCTGCACGGTCACCATCCTGCCGGATCATCTGGACGGGACTGCCATGGCCGCCGCGGTGGGCGCGGTGGACCTGGTGCTCGATTGTACCGATCGCTTCTCGAGCCGCTATGCCATCAACGCGGCCTGTCGAATGGCTGGTGTGCCGCTGGTCTCCGGGGCGGCCATCCGCTTCTCGGGCCAGTTGGCCGTCTTCGATCCCCGTGATGCCGAGAGTCCCTGCTATGCCTGCCTCTACCCGCCGGACGATAGCGGCGACGAGGCACTCTCCTGTGCCCAGAATGGGGTGGTCGCCCCCCTGGTAGGGCTGATCGGCGCCTTCCAGGCCCTGGAGGCGATCAAGCTGCTCAGCGGCGCCGGCACGCCACACCGGGGCCTCTCCACCTTCGATGGCCTGACTGGCCAGTGGCGACACTTCCGGTTGCCCCGTGACCCGGCCTGCCCGGTCTGCGGTGTCTGAAGGCGGCGCGGCAGGGTGGTGGTCATTTCTTGACGCTTCCACGACGGGGTCATTCACGACGCCCTTCTCATCACCCTATCCATCAGTCGATTTTTCCTGCCTTTCTTGGGTGAAAGTGGCTCAAGAAAGGCGACTTGCGTCTCGTTTAAAGTCACTCCTTAAGGTTGGCCTGTTATTGAATACTTGACAGTCGATGGCGGGCTGATGGCAAACTGATGGCGTTCCTTCATCCTCGCGATGCGATCCACGACAACGAGTGCAAGACGCATGACCGCACAGGCTCCACCCATGACCCGACCCACATCGCTCCAGGCCCCCGCCTCCTGGTACCGCGATTCCGTGTCCGTCGAGCTCGGCGATTGCCCTGCACTCGAGGGCGAGGTGCGGGCCGATGTCTGCGTGATCGGTGGTGGCATCACCGGCTGCTCGGCGGCCTTGCATCTGGTTGAGCGGGGGTATTCGGTGGTGCTGCTCGAGGCCGGCGAGATCGGTCATGGGGCATCGGGCAGAAGCGGTGGGCAGATCCTGCCGGGGCTGGGCACCGACATCCATACCGTGGAGAAGGCCCTGGGCCGAGAGCGGGCCCGGGAAATATGGGAAATGAGTCGCGAGGCGGTGCGTCTCACCGCCGAGCGGGTCGAGCGTCACGCCATTCCCTGCGATCTCGCCTGGGGTTCTCTGCATGCCGCGGTGAAGCCGCGGCATGTCCGCGAGCTCGAGGCATTCCGCGAGCGCCTGGCCCGCGACTACGACTATGAGGCACTGACGCTGCTGCGCGGCGATGCCCTGCGCGAGCATGTGGTGACCGATGCCTATCCCGCGGCCCTGCATGACGACGAGGGTGGCCATCTGCACCCCCTCAATTACACCCTGGGTCTGGCCCGGGCCGCCAGTGAGGCCGGCGCGAGGGTCCATCAGGACAGCCCGGCGATCGAGATCCGCCGCGGCAAGCCGGCGGTCGTCGTCACGGCCAGGGGCCGAGTGACCGCCGATTTCGTGGTGATGGGTACCAACGCCTACCAGAGCGGCCTGGTGCCCGAACTGTCCGGTCGCCTCATGCGGGCGGCCAACTACATCATCGCCACCGAACCGCTCTCCGAGGCGCGTGCCGCCAAGGTGCTGCCGCGCAACGATGCCCTGTCGGACGCCAACTTCGTGCTCGACTATTACCGGCTCTCGTCTGACCGCCGCCTGATCTACGGCGGCGAAGTGAGTTACACCGGCCGTGAGCCGCGGGGCTTGCAGGCACGCATGGATGCCAAGATCGCCCGGCTCTTCCCGGTATTACGCGGGATAGGGATCGACTATCGCTGGGGGGGCGATGTAGGTATCACCCTCAATCGGGCACCGGATTTCGGCCGACTCGACGATAACCTCTACTATGCTCAGGGCTATTCCGGCCATGGCATGGCCCTGGCCGGATTGGCGGGCAAGTTGATGGCCGAGGCGGTGGCGGGGCAGAGCGAGCGCTTCGACGTCTTCGCCGCCATGCCCCATCGTCACTTCCCCGGCGGCGAGTGGCTGCGCACACCGCTGCTGGTCCTGGCCACGACCTTCTACAAGCTGCGTGATCGGCTCTGACCCGGGCCACCGAGAATCAAGGGGGCATGCCCATGAAGGAAACCACCAGGTCGCAATCCGTCGATTCGCCGACCGAGCGAACGGCGAGTTCGACGGGCGATCCGGTGCGGCAGCCCTCGTCCATCGAGATGCAGGGGCTTCATAAGCGCTTTGGCCGTGACACCGTGGCCCTGAATGGGGTCGACCTGACCATCGAGGCCGGGGAGTTCTTCACCCTGCTGGGCCCCTCAGGTTGTGGCAAGACCACCCTGCTGCGGATTCTCGCGGGGCTCGAGGAACCCGATGACGGCCGTCTCGCCATCGGTGACAGGGACATCACCGAGGCCCCCCCGCACAAGCGCAGCGTCAACACCGTCTTCCAGTCCTATGCCCTTTTCCCGCATCTCTCGGTGCGCGAGAACCTGGCCTTCGGCCTCAAGATGCAGGGCCTGGCCGCCGCCGAGCGCGACGCCCGGGTGGCCAGGGTCGCGGAGTTCATCCAGCTCGGCGACCTGGTCGATCGTCGGGTGGATCAGCTTTCGGGCGGTCAGCGCCAGCGTATCGCCCTGGCCCGGGCGCTGGTCTGCGAGCCCGACGTGCTGCTGCTGGACGAGCCGCTCTCGGCGCTGGACGCCGGCCTGCGCGGTCAGTTGCAGGTGGAGCTGTTGCGGATCCAGAAGCGCCTGGGCATGACCTTCGTCTTCGTCACCCATGACCAGCAGGAAGCCATGGTGATGTCCGATCGTATCGCCGTGCTCAATGGCGGCATCATCCAGCAGGTCGGCCCGCCTCGTGAGGTCTATGAGCGTCCGGCCAATGCCTTCGTCGCCCGTTTCATGGGCCACGACAACCTCTACCCGATCACCGCGCGCGACGGCGACCGGCTGACCACCTCGCTTGGCGAGCTCACCGCCGAGGCGGCCGGGGAGGGCGGGCTCCTGCTGATCCGCCCCGAGACCCTGGACCTGCTTCCCGGCGAGGTGGCGGGGGAAAATCACCTTTCCGCCACGGTGAGCGAGCGCCTCTATCGCGGCAGCCACGCCGAGTATCGCCTGGAGATCGGCGATACCACCCTCCAGGCGACCCTCAACAATCGCGGCCGACACCTGCCCGAGATGGGTGAACGCGTCACCGTCGTGGTGGCACCGGTTGACCTGGTTACCCTGAGCGAGTGAGGAGACGCAGATGGCCTATACCGGTGTAACGCCCTCCGCCCGCAGCCGTGGCATGGTGCGCGAGGTGCAGCATCTGCTCTTCACCGTGGCCCCCGGGGCGACCTGGATCCTGATCTTCCTGGTCCTGCCCGGCGCCTACCTGATGGGCGTGGCCTTCATGACCAACGGCCCTTACGGTCAGCCCCAGATGCCGCTGTCGCTGGAGTCGTTCCGGCGATTGGCGGGCTTCGGCTTCCTGGGCTGGAGCCCCGGCAACCTCTACACCTTGCTGCGCTCGCTGTGGCAGACCCTGGTGTCGACCGGGCTGGTGGTGATCGTGGCCTATCCCGTCGCCTACTACATCACCACCTGCAAAGAGAAGTGGCGACCGATTCTGCTGCTGCTGGTGGTGGTGCCCTCCTGGACCAATCAGGTGATTCGCACCTTCGGCTGGATGAACCTGCTGGCCCCTGGCACGCCGCTCTCCAACCTGGCGGAAACCTTCGGCCTGATCGCCCCCAACATGGGACTCTATCCGTCCAATTTCGCGGTCACCCTGGGCCTGGTCTACAACTTCCTGCCCTTCATGGTGCTGCCGCTGTATTCCGCCTTCGAGAAGCTCGACAACGCCCAGGTGGAGGCCGCTCAGGATCTCTTCGCCTCGCCGGTTCGCGCCTTCTGGCACGCGGTATTCCCCCAGACCCTGCCGGGTCTGCTGGCCGGCATCGTGCTGGTGTCGATTCCCGCCTTCGGCATGTACGTGATCCCCGAACTGCTTGGCGGCGGCAAGGGCATGATGCTCGGCAACCTGGTCGCCAACCAGTTCGGTGGTGGGTCCAACTGGCCGCTGGGGGCGGCAGGCGCGATCCTGATGCTGATCGCCACCTTCATCGGGCTCTTCGTCATGCGTCGCCTGGGCAAGCGTCTGGGCGGTGGTGAGGAGGTGGTAATATGAGAAAGCGCACGCTCAGGCGCGGCCTGGTGGGCTTCTGGTGGCTGACCCTGACCTTCCTTTACCTGCCGCTTGCCGTGGTGGTGCTGTTCTCCTTCAATGCCGCCAACAGCGCGGCCACCTTCACCGGAATCTCGCTGCGCTGGTATCGACAGTTGCTGGGCAACGAACAGATCGTTTCGGCCTTCGTCAACAGCATGATACTGGCCATCACCTCGTCGGCGATTGCCCTGGTGATCGGCAGCCTGATCGGCTATGGAATGTACCGGCACCGCCATCGCAAGCTCGGCTGGCTGATCGTGTTGATCTATCTGCCCATCGTGCTGCCCGATATCGTCTTCGGTATCTCGGAGATGGTCTTCTTCGTCCGGATATACGACCTCACGGGGCTGTTTCGTCCCGGGCTCGTCACCATGATCATCGCCCACGTGACCTTTCAGATCCCCTTCGTGGGGCTGATCGTCTATTCGCGTTTCGTGGGACTCGACCCGACATTGTTCGAGGCGGCGAAGGACCTCTATGCCGCCCCCGTGAAGCGCGTCATCCACTTCATGCTGCCGACCATCAAGCCTGCGTTGATCTCTGCCTTCTTCCTGTCCTTTACCCTGTCGGTCGACGACTTCGTGATCAGCTTCTTCACCGCGGGTCCGGAGAGCGCGACCCTGCCTATCTACATCTGGGGAGCGATCAAGAAGGGCGTATCGCCGGAGATCAATGCCATCGCCGCCTTGATGATCGGTGCGGTGGCGATCGCTGCCTTCCTGAGTCTGCTGTTCAGTCAACGCCGGCGAACCTGAGCCGGCCAACCCCGAGGGGAAACGAGGAGAGTCCATCATGACAATCACAAAGACCACACTGGCCCTGTCCCTGGGCGGTCTGCTTCTTGCCGGCAGCGTCCAGGCCCAGGAGAACAAGCTCTACATCTTCAACTGGACGGAGTACATGGACCCCGCGATCATCGAGGCCTTTGAGGAAAAGTACGACGTCGAGGTGGTACAGAACTACTTCAATTCACTGCCGGAGATGTTCGCCAAGCTCAACGCCGGGGGTGTTTCCCAGTACGACATCATCGTGCCGTCGAACTACTATGTGCCGCGCCTGATCGAGACCGGCCTGGTGCAGAAGCTCGACAAGTCCAGGCTCGAGAACCTCGACAACGTCATGGCTCAGTTCCAGGATCCCGACTTCGATCCCGGTGCCGAGTACACCGCGCCCTACCAGTGGGGCACCACCGGCATCGTCTATAACACCGAGACCTTCCCGGACGCCCCCAAGAGCTGGTCCCTGTTGTTCGATCCAAAGGTCAATCCCGACCATCCCTTCGCCCTGATGGGCGACGGCCAGGTCAGCATGGGCGGCGCCTGTGCTTACTTGGGGTATGGGTATGACTGCACCGATATGGACGGCTGGCGAGAGGCCGCCCAGTTGCTGATCGAGACCAAGAACCGCGGTACCTTCAGCGGTTTCACCGATGGTACGCCGGCCCTGCAGCAACTGGCCCGGGGCGTGACCCATGTGGGGCTGTCCTACAACGGTGACTACCTCTTCTTCAAGGACGAGGACCCTGAGACCTTCGAGAACCTGGACTTCATGATCCCCGACGAAGGGGCCGAGATGTGGGTGGATTCGATGATGATTCCTGCCGAGGCACCGAACCTCGACATGGCCCACAAGTTCATCGATTTCATTCTCGATGCCGAGGTCGGCGCCCAGCTCTCCAACTACAACTATTACGCCAGCCCCAACGCCGCGGCAGTGCCTTACCTGGATGAGGTGCTCACCGAGCCGCCCGTCCAGCCCAGCGAGGATGACATGGCTCGCCTGCGCTTCACCCCCAGCCTGGAAGGCGACGCCCTGCAGACCTTCCAGCAGCTATGGTCGGAGGTCCAGGCTCGCTGAGCGCCGGGCCCCGAGAACCCTCGGGGCCACGTTCCCAAGAGCAAGGAAATTTCCATGAGTAACCGACAGGAGCAGCCGCTCCTCAACGACTGGTTCCAGAACCATGGCATCACCGAGGTCGAGTGCCTGGTCAGCGACCTCACCGGCATCCTCAAGGGCAAGATCATGCCCGCCGGCAAGTACCTCAATGGCGGGCGGCCGCGCCTGCCCGACTCGATCTTCATCCAGACCGTCACCGGGGGCTATCCCGATGACGAGGACATCCGCTTCTGGAATCCTGCCGAACGGGACATGGAGCTGGTGCCCGATCTCGATGCCATCTATCTGGTGCCCTGGGCGGAGGATCCCACCGCCCAGATCATCCATGACTGCTTCTACCTGACCGGTGAGCCGGTGGACTTGTCGCCGCGCTATGTGCTCAAGCGGGTGCTGGAACTCTATGAGGCGCGCGGATGGACCCCAGTGATCGCCCCGGAGGTGGAGTTCTATCTGGTCAAGACCAATACCGACTCGGACTATCCCCTCGAGCCGCCGATCGGTCGCACCGGCCGTCAGGAGAGCAGCCGGCAGTCGTTCTCCATCGATGCAGTCAACGAATTCGACCCCCTGTTCGAGGAGATGTACGACTATTGCGAGGCCATGAACCTGGACCTGGATACCCTGATTCACGAGGAAGGGGCCGGGCAGATGGAAGTCAACTTCCAGCATGGCGACCCGCTGACCCTGGCCGACCAGGTGGTGATGTTCAAGCGCGTCCTGCGCGAGACGGCATTGCGCCACGGCATGTATGCCACCTTCATGGCCAAGCCCATGGCCAATGAGCCGGGCAGCTCCATGCATATCCACCAGAGCCTGCTCGACGGCGAGGACGGCCATAACCTCTTCGCCGACGAGGACGGCCAGCCAAGCCAGCTCTTTCACCATTTCATCGGTGGCCTGCAGCACTATCTGCCGTCCGCGATGCCGCTGTTGGCACCCAATGTCAATTCCTATCGCCGGCTGATGCGTTCCGAGACCAGTGGCTCGGCGCCTATCAACGTGGAGTGGGGCATGGACAACCGTACCGTGGGACTGCGCGTGCCGGTGTCGGGCCCCGAGGCGACCCGGGTCGAGAACCGCCTGGCCGGTGCCGATGCCAATCCCTACCTGGTGATGGCGGCGTCCCTGGCCTGCGGTTACCTGGGGATGCTGAGTCGGCTCGATCCGCGTCCGCCGATGGTGGGCTCCGCCTGGTCCGGTGGCAACTCGCTGCCGGACGATATCAGCCCGGCGCTGGACAGGCTCCATGAGTGCCAGCCGCTGGCGGATATCCTCGGTGAGCGCTTCACCCACAGCTACCTGGCGGTCAAGCGTGCCGAGCATCGTGCCTACTTTCAGGTCATCAGCTCCTGGGAACGCGAACACCTGCTGTTGCGGGTTTAACCGATGGAGGCTTCCATGCAGCTCCCTTCTCCCAGTGGCCATGTGGCCTCCTGGTACGCCGCCTCGGCCAATCCCGCGCCACCTCGCCCGGCCCTGGAGGGCGAGATCGACTGTGACGTCTGTGTGGTCGGTGCCGGCTTCACCGGCATCTCCGCGGCCCTTCACCTGGCGGAGAAGGGCGTCTCGGTCGTGGTGCTGGAGGCCTCGAGGGTCGGGTTCGGTGCCTCCGGGCGCAACGGTGGCCAGATCGTCAACAGCTACAGCCGCGACATGGATGTGATCGAGGCGAAGTACGGCGAGCAGACGGCCCGTGCCCTGGGTGACATGGCCTTCGAGGGCAATCGCATCATTCGCCAGCGCATCGATGCCTACCGAATCCAGTGCGACCTGCGTGATGGCAATCTCTTCGCCGCCTGCAACGAGAAGCAGATGCAGGGGCTGCGCGAGCACAAGGCGCTCTGGGAGCGCTATGGTCACCGGGAACTCGAGATGCTGGAGGGTGAGGCGCTCAAGCGCGAGGTGAATTCCGGGCGCTATCTGGGTGGCCTGGTGGACCACTCCGGTGGTCATCTGCATCCCCTCAATCTGGTGCTGGGCCAGGCGGCGGCCCTGGAATCCCTGGGCGGTCGCATCTTCGAAGCGTCGCCAGTGGACGAGGTGACGCACGGTGAGCCCGTCCGGCTGCGAACACCCGGGGGAACCGTCAGGGCCCAGCGGGTGGTGATGGCCGGTAATGCCTACCTGCAAGGGGTGATGCCGGAACTCGAGGGTCGCTCGATGCCCTGCGGTACCCAGATCATCACCACCGAGCCGCTGGACGCAGCGCTGGCCCGATCATTGATTCCCAATGACATGGCCGTGGAGGACTGCAATTATCTGCTCGACTATTACCGCCTGACGGCCGACAACCGCCTGCTCTATGGCGGCGGGGTCAACTACGGCGGAGAGGATCCCGCCGATATCACGGCGGTGATCCTTCCCAAGATGCTCAAGACCTTCCCGGGACTCGAGGCGGTGAAGGTGGATTACGCCTGGAGTGGCACCTTCCTGATGACGCTCAACCGCCTGCCGCAGTTCGGCGTGATTAACGGCAATGTCTACTATGCCCAGGGCTACTCCGGGCACGGGGTCACCTCTACCCACCTGGCGGGGCGGCTGATCGCGGAGGTCATGCATGGCCCGGGCGAGCGATTCGATGCCTTCGCCGGGATACCTCACTATCCCTTTCCGGGCGGGCGACTGTTGCGTGTCCCGCTCTCGGCCATCGGCGCCTGGTACTACCAGGCCCGCGACAAGCTCGGACTCTGAGGATCGCCCCTGTGCTTCGCCCCGGCGTTGGCATCCTCGACCCCGGGACAACGATCGATACGTACAAAGATCGAACCGTACACTGTTCGAAGTACAATGATCGAATGCTGGGCCAAGCGGTGGCGTTCAGGTGAACTTGCGGAAGAAATGGGTCATGTCGAACAGTTCATCCAGTCGTTCATAACGATCACGGGCTTCGGGCCAGCGCTGCTCCTGGACCGCGGCGATCATGGTCTCCAGCAGCATCATGGCCGCCACACTGGAATCCCACCCTGAGGGAATCTCTACCCAGCAGTTGAAGGTGAAATCGGCCAGTGACGAGATGGGTGACCCCCACTGGTCGGTGAATAGCACTACTCGCACGCCACGCTTGCGCACCATTTCAGTGAGGCGCAGCAAGTTGGTCTCATAACGTCGGATGTCGAAGATCAGCAGGGTTTCACCCTGCTCCATGTCCAGTACGTAATGCGGCCAGGTGCCAGAAGACGAGGTCATCTGGGTCACGCGGGGGCGCACCGCCTGAAAATGCGTGAAGGCATAATCGGCGAGCGCCTGGGTGATGCGCCCGCCGACAATGTAAAGGCGTTGGTCGGCATCGGCCAGTTGACTGATTGCCTGATCGAAGCGTTCCGTCTCGATATGCGCAAATGTCTGCTGAAGATTCGCCGTGACCGCCTGGGCGAACCGGTTAAGCAGATGCGTCTCGGGGGCTTCGGATGACCACTTGGCGCGCCTCTGGGTGGGGCCGACACCCGTTGCCTCCAACTCGCGCAAGAGAGCCTTGTGAAACTCCGGGTAGCCCTTGAACCCCAGCTTTCTGACCATCCGCGCCACCGTGGGAGATGAAACGCCCACGTTGCTCGCAACGATAGTAATAGAGGCGAGGCCGGCCGCTGGATAGTTATCGAGCAGCGCGGTGGCGAACTTTCGTTCCGATTGCGTGAGCGCCGAATAGTGCTGGCGGATCAGTTCGCGCACGCTAGAGGTGGAGTCCATGGTCGTCATAGCGAGTCCTTCATAACGCCTTCTTCCCGGTATGCGCTGGGCGTTCGACTGTGGTTGCTGATCGACATACAAAGGGTGTTTGAAAAAATATTGACACAGTGGCTTTTCGGCGTCTATATCTTTACAGGTCCCTGGAGGAGTCCTGATGTCCAGCGAAATCAAGCAGTCGTCCCCGAGTGTCGAGATCCACAATCGTCAGGCCAACGGTCCTGTCATTATCCTGTGTGAACATGCCTCACATCATATACCCGAGCAATATCATGATCTTGGTATGGACTCCGTACATCGGTACAGTCATGCGGTATGGGATATCGGCGCCCGCGCCTTGGCCGTGAAATTATCGGAGATGCTACATGCACCACTGGTGGCGAGTCGGGTCTCGAGGCTTGTTTACGACTGCAATCGCCCCCCCGAGGCAGCCAGTGCGATGCCTCAACGCGTGGAAATCATTGATGTGCTGGGCAATCACAAGCTGACGGCGTCGCAACGTGCTGCCAGGGTCGAGGCAGTCTATCGTCCCTTTTGCGAAGCCGTGACTAGCGTGCTGGTGGAACGAGAAGTGCACGATATCCCAACGGTGTTGATCACCATCCATAGCTTCACACCGAATTTTCATGGTCAGGTCCGTGCGGTCGAGATCGGCATTCTTCACGATTCCGACCAGAGGATGGCCGATGCGATGCTCGCGCAATCCCACCTCCTGCCGCATCGAAAGATTCAGCGCAATGCCCCTTATGGACCCGAGGATGGTGTTACCCACTCCCTGAAGCTCCACGGTATCGACAATGGGCTGGCGAATGTGATGATCGAGATTCGCAATGATCTGTTGGCCACGCCGGAAGGGGAAGGCACCATGGCCAGGGAGCTTTTGCAGCTGATCTTGCCGGCACTGGAAACCTTGGGTTTCGAGCCATCGCCTCAGGAGGGCAAGCAAGATGCCTAGGGCGATCCTGGTCTATATCAGTGCCATCGATGCGATGAACCGCTTTATCGGTCGAATGGCGATGTATCTGATATTTGTCTTGATGGGGGTGCTGCTGTGGTCTTCGGCCTCCAAGGTGTTCATGACACCGTCGATGTGGACGCTGGAAACCGCGCAATTCGTCATGGTGGCGTATTTCGTGTTGGGCGGGCCCTACTCCCTTCAGTTGGGGTCGAATGTCCGCATGGATCTCTTCTATGGTGACTGGAGCCCGAAAACCAAGGCCTGCGTCGACGCCATCACGGTTTTCTTCCTGATCTTCTATCTCGGTGTCCTTCTCTATGGCGGGCTGGTGTCAACGGCATATTCGCTCGGGTATTTCGGCAGTGAACCGCTCGTTTTCTTTCTCGATCTCATTGGCACCTTTTTCACCGAGGGTCTGTCAGCGGCTGGAGAGGAGCTTGGCTTCATGGAGCGAAGTCCTACGGCCTGGCGGCCCTGGTTGTGGCCCATCAAGACGATACTTTGCCTCGGAGTGTTTTTGATGATCCTTCAATCTCTTGCCGAGTTTTTCAGGGATATCGGCCGTCTCCGCGGGGTGATCGACTGATGCCGTATGAGATGATCGCAATCGTGATGTTCAGCGCGATGATGCTGATGCTGCTCACCGGTCAGCGGGTGTTTGGCGCTATCGGGTTTGTCGGGGCGTTAGCGGGTGTCCTGCTGTGGGGGACCGGTGGGGTCGACATCCCATTCTCATCCGCGATGAAACTCATGAAGTGGTATCCACTACTGACCCTCCCGATGTTCATCTTCATGGGCTATGTGCTGTCGGAAAGCCGTATCGCAGATGACCTTTATCGGATGTTCCATGTCTGGATGGGGCCGGTCAGGGGGGGTCTTGCCATCGGCACGATCGGATTGATGGTTCTCATATCGGCCATGAACGGGTTGTCAGTGGCAGGGATGGCGATTGGCGCCACCATCGCCTTGCCCGAATTGCTGCGGCGGGGCTATGACAAGATCATGGTGACTGGCGTCATCCAGGCGGGTTCCAGCCTCGGGATTCTCGTGCCGCCATCGGTGGTGCTGGTGCTGTACGCGATGATCGCGCGCCAGCCCGTGGGGCAGCTGTGGCTTGCCGGGGTGTTGCCGGGGCTAATGATGGCGACGCTGTTCATCATCTATATCTATGTCCGTTGCCGCCTGCAGCCATCTCTGGGGCCCGTGCTGCCTCCCGAAGAGCGTAATGTGTCCCTTGGCGAGAAGCTGCGTCTGCTGAGAGCCGGTTTGCTGCCGCTGGCGATCTTTGCGGTGATGATGGTTCCTTTCGTCAAAGGCTGGACATCACTGGTCGAGAGTTCAGCTGTCGGGGCGATGGCCGCGTTACTGGCCGCAACGCTCAAGGGGCGAATGACGCGCAAGGTATTCGAAGTATCGGTGCGACAAACACTGGCTATATCCTGCATGTTCATGTGGATCATTCTTGCCGCGCTCGCTTTTGGTGCCATCTTCGACGGGCTGGGGGCGGTAAAGGCCATCGAAGACCTGTTCACCGAGCGCCTGGGATTATCGCCCTGGATGATCCTGATTCTGATGCAGCTCAGTTTCATCGTGATGGGTACTTTCCTGGACGATACTGCCATGCTGGTGATCGTGGCACCGCTTTATGTGCCGCTGGTCGATGCGCTTGGTTTTAATTTGATCTGGTACGGGGTGCTCTACACAATCACGACGCAGATCGCCTACATGACACCGCCGTTTGGATATAACCTGTTTTTGATGCGTGCCATGGCGCCGCCCGAGATTGGGATTCGCGATATTTACCGGTCGATCATCCCCTTCGTATTCGTCATGACGGTTGCCCTTAGCCTGGTAATGCTCTTTCCGCAAATCGCACTCTGGCTTCCGGGCTACATTTATGGGAATTGACAACAGCGGGAATGAACAACAAGAGCCTCACCAGTGGCCTTATCCATGTTTTATCCGATAGTTAACACCAGGAGAGTGAGAAAATGACAACAAGACGCAAGTTTCTGATCACGGCCGCGGCCGGTGCTGCCATCGCGCCACTGGCCTCAAAGGTCATGGCTCAATCTTCCTCTGAGCCAGCCATCAAGTGGCGAATGCAGACCTATGCCGGTGCCGCCTTGGCTGAGCATGTCGCCAAGCCTGCCATCGACCTGTTCAACAGGATCGCCGGGGATCGTATGCAGATCGAGCTTTACTATGCCGATCAGCTAGTACCGACGGGTGAGCTTTTCCGTGCGATGCAGCGCGGCACCATCGATGCTGTCCAATCGGATGACGATTCGATGGCGTCTCCCACCGAGCTCGCCGTCTTTGGTGGGTATTTCCCCTTTGGGACGCGTTACAGCCTCGATGTACCGGTGCTGTTCAACCAGTATGGGCTCAAGGAGATCTGGGAAGAGGAATATGCCAAGGTCGGTGTCAAGCATGTCAGCGCCGGCGCTTGGGATCCGTGTCATTTCGCCACCAAGGAGCCGATTCGCAGCCTCAAGGACCTGGAGGGCAAGCGCATCTTTACCTTCCCCACTGCGGGGCGTTTTCTGTCTCGGTTCGGCGTGGTGCCGGTGACCCTGCCTTGGGAGGACATCGAAGTTGCCCTGCAGACCGGCGAGCTGGACGGCATCGCTTGGTCCGGTATCACCGAGGATTACACGGTGGGTTGGGCCGATGTCACCAACTACTTCCTGACCAACAACATTTCGGGTGCCTGGATCGGGCATTTCTTCGTCAACATGGAGCGTTGGGAAGAGCTGCCTGAAGACCTCAGGCTGCTGTTCGAGGTCTGCTGTGAACAGTCCCACTATTATCGCCAGCATTGGTATTGGGGCGGCGAGGCCAGGCTGCGCGTCTATGGTGACAAGCTCGAACTTACCACGATTCCCGATGAGGAGTGGGATCAGGTGGAAGCTGCCGCCCAGGAATTCTGGGATGAAATCGCGGCGCAATCCGAGACCAAGGCCAAGGTGGTCGAGATCTTCAAGCAATACAATGCCGATATGCGCGAGGCTGGCCGGCCCTACCGCTACAGCGATGCCTGAATAGGTCAAATGCCCCGGCACGCGCCGGGGCATTTCGCTTGGGCAAGGCCCCTGCCTGTTGAGCGCTGGGCCTTGATATCTTGATGCAATGAGGAGCGTCGGTAATGACCAACGCGCTGGCTTTGGACGCCCTGGAGGAACTGAAGGCCAAGGTGGAGAGTGGTGAAGTGGATACGGTGCTAGTGTGCATCGTCGACATGCAGGGTCGCCTGATGGGCAAGCGACTCCATGCGCGTCACTTCGTGGATGATGGTTGGGGCGAGACGCATTGCTGCAACTATCTGCTGGCCACCGATCTGGAGATGGAAACGCCCGATGGCTATGTCAGCACCTCCTGGAGTGCCGGCTATGGCGACTACATCATGAAGCCAGATCTCGGCACGCTGCGACCCGTGCCATGGCTCGATGGCACAGTCATGGTGCTCTGCGATGTGCTGGATCATCACACCCACGCCCCGGTGCCCCATTCACCGCGTGCCATTCTCATGCGCCAGATCGCGCGGTTGGATGAGATGGGGTTCGACGCGGTAATGGCAACCGAGCTGGAGTTCTTCCTGTTCGAGAAGAGCCTCGACGAGATTCGCAAAGACGGGTTTCGCGATATCGAGCCTATCAGTGGATATAACGAGGACTACCACATCTTCCAGACCACCAAGGAAGAGCATGTATTACGTCCACTTCGCAACCACCTCTACGCGGCTGGCATCCCTGTGGAAGGCACCAAGGGCGAAGCAGGCTCTGGTCAAGGGGAACTCAATATCCGCTATGCGAAGGCCCTCGATACCGCGGATTACCACACCATTGCCAAGCATGCGACCAAGGAGATTGCCTGGCAGCAGGGGCGCGCGGTGACCTTTCTGCCAAAATGGCATCACGACCATTCGGGGAGTTCCACCCATATCCATCAATCGCTTTGGCAGGCAGGCGTCCCCGCCTTCTTCGACGAAAGCGACGCTCTTGGCATGTCCCCGCTGATGAGGCATTACCTGGCCGGCTTGCTCAAGTACGCGCCTGAATATACCTACTTCCTGGCCCCTTATATCAACAGCTACAAGCGTTTCCAGAAAGGATCCTTCGCTCCCACACGTACGGTTTGGTCGGTTGACAATCGCACCGCGGGGTTTCGTTTGTGCGCCGATAGCACCCAGGCGGTGCGCATCGAGTGTCGTATCGGCGGGTCTGACTTGAACCCCTATCTGGCCATGGCTGGACAACTGGCTGCCGGCATCAAGGGAATCGAGGAAAGACTCGAACTGCCCCCGCCCGCCGAGGGCGACACCTATGAAGGAGAGACCGGCCTGATCCCGCAAAACCTTCGCGATGCCATGCAGGCCCTGAAGAACTCCGCCATGCTGCGCGAGGCCATGGGGGATGACGTGGTCGATCACTATACCCGTGCCGCCGAAGTGGAGCTGGAAGACTTCGAGCGGGTGGTAACCGATTACGAGGTGGCACGCGGCTTCGAGCGCTCATAACGAGCGCCCATTGCGATTGCGAGAGCTCATTGCGAAAGCCCGGTGACATCGGGGGCCCTGCCACGAGTACTGGCTGAGCGCACCTTCCACAAACTGGAGAAGACGATGGGTCATACCCTGACATGTATCTCACCGATCGATGGATCGGTCTTTGCCGAGCGTGACGCCCTGTCGCCCGAGGCCGCGCAACAGGCGGCCGCTCGGGCGCGCTCGGCTCAGGCCAGCTGGGCGGCACGTCCTATCAAGGAGCGGATCGAACTGGTCCGGGCCGGTATCGCCGCCGTGGGTGCGATGAATGACGAGGTGGTGCCGGAGCTTGCCCACATGATGGGCCGCCCGGTTCGCTATGGTGGCGAGTTCGGTGGCTTCGAGGAACGTGGCGCCCACATGGCGACTATTGCCGAGGAGGCACTGGACGATATTGCGGTGGGTGAGGATGCCACGGTCAAGCGCTTCATCAAGCGTATCCCGCACGGGGTGGTGCTGGTGGTGGCACCCTGGAATTATCCCTACATGACGGCGATCAATACGGTGGCCCCTGCACTGATTGCCGGAAATACGGTACTGCTGAAGCATGCGACCCAGACGCTGCTGGTCGGCGAGCGAATGGCGCGGGCCTTCCACTCGGTCGGTGTGCCCGAGGATGTGTTCCAGAATGTCTTTCTGGATCACGCTACCACCTCGGCATTGATCGCCAACCGGGCTTTCGATTTCGTGAACTTCACCGGCTCGGTGGGCGGCGGTCGCGCCATGGAGAAAGCGGCGGCCGGCACCTTCACCGGGCTCGGCCTGGAGCTGGGCGGCAAGGATCCGGGCTATGTCATGGAGGATGCCGACCTCGATGCCGCGGTCGCTACCCTGATCGACGCCGCGATGTTCAATTCGGGGCAATGCTGCTGCGGGATCGAGCGTATCTACGTGCATGAGAGCCTTTATGACGCCTTCGTCGAAAAGGCGGTGGCGATCGTCGAGGGCTACACGCTGGGCAATCCCCTGGCCGCCGATACCGATATCGGCCCGATGGCAAATATCCGCTTCGCCCAGGAGGTTCGTGACCAGATAGACGAGGCCTTGGCCGGGGGTGCGAGGGCCCATATTGCGCGAAAACCCGAAGATGATGGTGGTGCCTATCTGAGCCCGCAGATCCTGACCCAGGTGACCCATGATATGCGCGTGATGCGCGATGAAAGCTTCGGTCCGGTGGTCGGCATCATGAAGGTGGCGAGCGATGAGGAGGCGATCCGACTGATGAACGACAGCCGGTTAGGCCTGACGGCCAGCCTCTGGACTGCCGATATCGAGCGCGCCCAGCGGGTGGGGGATCGCGTCGAGACCGGTACCGTGTTCATGAACCGCGCGGACTATCTGGACCCGGGCCTCTGCTGGACCGGCTGCAAGGACACAGGACGCGGCGGCGGCTTGTCGGTGATCGGCTACCACAACCTGACACGGCCAAAGTCCTATTACCTGAAGAAGGTGACGAAATGACGCCGACTGGAAACTGGACCTATCCGACCGCCATCCGGTTCGGGGCGGGCCGTCTGGGAGAGTTACCCGAGGCCTGTGCCGAGGCGGGCATCACACGTCCGCTGTTGGTGACTGATCGAGGCCTGGCCGAGCTGCCGATCACCCGGGCCGCCCTGGACATTCTCGAGGCGGCAGGCCTTGGTCGGGGTCTGTTTGCCGAGGTCGATCCCAACCCGAACGAACAGAACCTGGAGGCAGGGGTCGAGGCCTACCGGGCTGGCGGCCATGACGGGGTGATTGCGTTCGGTGGCGGCTCGGGACTGGATCTGGGCAAGATGGTCGCCTTCATGTCCGGCCAGACGCGCCCGGTGTGGGATTTCGAGGATATCGGCGACTGGTGGAGGCGGGCCGATGCCGATGCGATCGGACCCATCGTGGCGGTGCCCACCACCGCCGGCACCGGCTCGGAAGTGGGCCGAGCCAGCGTCATTACCAATTCCCGATCCCATGAGAAGAAGATCATCTTTCACCCCAAGGTATTACCCGCGGTGGTGGTCTGTGATCCCGAGTTGACGGTTGGTATGCCCAGGCCGATCACTGCCGGTACCGGGCTGGATGCCTTTGCCCACTGCGTCGAGGCGTTCTCGAGCCCACATTATCATCCGATGAGCCAGGGCATCGCTCTGGAAGGCATGCGGTTGGTCAAGGATTACCTTCCGCGCGCCTATGCCGACGGCACGGATCTGGAGGCACGTGCTCAGATGATGAGCGCGGCAATGATGGGATCCACCGCGTTTCAGAAGGGGTTGGGGGCTATCCATGCCATGAGCCACCCCATTGGCGCGGTATTCAACTCTCACCATGGCACCACCAACGCGATTTGCATGCCGGCGGTGCTCGAGTTCAACGCCGACATGATCCGCTCGCGATTCGACATGGCGGCCGCTTACCTGGGTGTTGAAGGCGGCTTCGATGGTTTCAGGACCTTCGCGCAGGAACTCAACGACCAACTGGGTATCCCGCGCACCCTCTCCGAAATCGGCGCCACACCTGACCGCATCGACGATCTGGCAGAAATGGCCATTCAGGATCCCAGCTGTGGCGGGAACCCGGTGAAGTTGACCGTCGAGGATCTCAAGGGTCTGTTCCGCCAATGTATGTGACCTTTGCTCGGCAACAAGCACTCTTCTCCGCCCCTTGGTGTGTTCTGCTCAGACGTGGCGCAAATACCAGTCATATTCCAGCCGGCTAACGTTCTGCAGGGCATGGTTGCGCTCGGCCCGACGGTTGGCCAGGTAGACATGCACGAAATCGGGACCCAGGGCGTCATTGAGTGCCCTCGAGCCCTCCAGCAGCTCCAGGGCGTGGTACCAGCTGTTGGTCAGGCTGGGCTCGCACTGGTCGTAGGCGTTACCGGTGATCGGTGGTGGCGGCGTGAGTTCGGCGGCCAGGCCGTGATCGATGCCGGCCAGCAGGGTGGCGAGAAGCAGATAGGGGTTGGCATCGGCACCGGCGACACGGTGCTCGATGCGTCGCGCGGCGTTGGGCCCCGAGGGAATGCGCAGCGCCACCGAGCGGTTGTCGAAGCCCCAGTTGGGCGCCATGGGCACATAGAGGCCGGGCTGGAAACGACGGAAGGAATTGATGTTGGGCGCGAACATCGCCATGGAGGCCGGCATCAGGTCGATCAGGCCGGCGATGGCCTGATGGAGCAGGGCCGTGCCGTGGGGATCGCCGTCGGCGGCGGCGAAGACATTGTCACCGGCGGCGTCGAGCAGGCTGATGTGGACATGGGTACCGTTGCCGGCCTCCCGGCCGTAGGGCTTGGCCATGAAGGTGGCCTCGAAGCCATGCGCCAGTGCCACGCCCTTGATCAGTCGCTTGAGCAATACGGCGCTGTCGCAGGCGACCAGGGCATCGTCGCAGTGGATCAGGTTGATCTCGAACTGGCCGGGGGCGCACTCCTTGAGGGTCGTGTCGAGGGGCAGGCCCTGAACCCTGGCGGTGTCCTGGATCTCCTCCAGGAAATCGGCGTACTCGTCGAGTTCATTGATCGAGTAGAGCTGGCTCTGGCTGGCGCGTTCTCCCGTGGCCGGTGAGCAAGGGGGCTGTACCATGCCCAGGGCATCCCGCTCTCGATCGATCAGGTAGAATTCCATCTCTACCGCTACCACGGGGTTCAGGCCCTTGGTGCGAAGGCGCTCGAGCTGACGGGCCAGGACATGGCGAGGGTCGGCGAAGAAGCGCCCGCCATCGGGTTCATGCATGCTCATCAAGAGTTGTGCCTGGCGGCCCTGGCGTAGCCAGGGGCTCGGCATCAGGCTGCCGGGCACCGGGTGACAGACCCGGTCACTGTCGCCGATGGAGAGCCCCAGCTCGGTTTCCTCGATGGTGTTGCCGAGGATGTCCAGGGCGAACACCGAGGCCGGCAGATTGACGCCCTCTCGGTAGGCCTTTTCCAGGTTGTGGCGGCCGATGCGCTTGCCGCGAATCACCCCGTTCAGATCGCTGATCAAGAGGTCGATGCTTTCTATATCGGGGTGATGATCGAGAAAGTCCCGAGCTTCATCGACGGGGAGAGACGTCATGACACACCTGCGAGTCGTGGTTGTGGTCCATGAGCGTATCTTTGAATTCTTGCCTGGTGTTGTCAAATACTTTACGCCAGGGTGTTGCCGTCGATAGTCTGCCTGGGCCTATCGATCAGCGGTTTGACCATGAGAATGCTATCTTTATATGGGAAATGACCGAGCAGTGAGGCGAAGGCTTGGCAGCCCGGCGGGCAACGGGTATGTTGAGCAAAGCATAACAGTCACGATGACCCCCGAGACATGACGACGACTGATTCTAGGAGACGACATGCATAGCCGACCCCTGGTGGGCGTGATCGCCTGCCGCCGAGAGGTAGAGGGCCATCCCGCCCATACGGTCACCGACAAGTACCTGTCGGCCCTGCGCGACTTCGGACTGGCGCCGGTCATCCTGCCGGTCTGGGAGGGGGCGGTGGGTGCCGACCTCCTGACGGCGCTCGATGGCCTGCTGCTGACCGGCAGCTATACCAATGTCGAGCCTTATCGCTATGGCGAGTCACGCCTGCCCGAGAATACGCGCGACGATCCCGATCGGGATGCGGCTGCCCTGGCCTGGATTCCGGCGGCCCTGGATCGTGGCCTGCCGTTGCTGGGCATCTGCCGGGGATTCCAGGAGTTGAACGTGGCCTTCGGTGGCACCCTCTACCAGGCGGTACAGCAGGTGGAAGGTCGCTTCGATCACCGCGAGCCGGAAGGGGATCGCGAGCACCGATACGCCCCGTCGCATGACCTGGAAATCCTGCCGGGTGGCCGCCTGGCGTCGCTCTATACCGAGCCTCGGGCCTGGGTCAACTCCCTGCACCAGCAGGGAATCGCTTCCCTGGCACCGGGTCTGATCGCCGAGGCGGTGTCACCGGACTGTCTCTTATACACATCTGACGCTGCCG
>JAGXGN010000106.1 GCA_024636705.1 Halomonas sp. | reverse complement strand
TGAGCTCGTCCTCGATGTTGACTGGCAGAACCTCTCTGGCGATGTCACCCATGGGTCTTGGAATCCTTTACACGGCAACGGGTTGGCACACTTCCTTGCTTGCGCAGGGTGGCACCATAACAGCGCAGAATTATAACACCCCGGGGGCCACAAGGGCAGCGCCGGTCAGCTCAGGGCGGCAAGGCTGGCACCCCCGAGTTCCTTTGGCCATAATGTGGCTCCTTTTCATCTCTTGCCTCTTACCTCTGGAATTGCGTCATGTGGTTCAAGCACTTGCATCTCTACCGCCTGCACGGCGCCCCGACACTGGACGCCGCCGAGCTGGAAACCGCCCTCGATAGCCAGGCCGCCCGCCCCTTGGGCGGCGCCGAGCCTCGCCGCCTGGGCTGGACGACACCGGCGGGGCGTGCCGGCAGCCAGCGACTCCACGAGCTTCAGGGGCAGCGGCTGATCAGCGCCCTGCGCCAGGAACGCCTCCTGCCGGCCTCGGTAGTCCGCGAGGAGGTCGATGAGCGTGCCGACGAGGTCGAGACACGCGAGGGCCGCAAACTGCGCCGCAAGGAGAAGCTGGCGATCAAGGAGCAGGTCGTCGAGGAACTGCTGCCGCAGGCCTTCGTGAGACGCCAGCGCGTCGACCTCTGGTGGGACACCCGCCGCGGGCTGATCGGCATCAATGCCAGTTCCCGGGCACGCGCCGAGGAGGTGCTGGACCTGCTGCGCGAGACCCTGGGCAGCCTCAAGGTCACCCCGCTGGCGACCCAGACCCTGCCCATGCGAGCGATGACCGCCTGGCTGGTCGATGCCGGCACCCGGCCGGCCGACCTGATGCTCGGTGACCAGGTGGAGCTCAAGGCCAAGGGCAACGATGGCGTCCTGCGCGCCCGACAGGTCGACCTGGGCAGCGAGGAGATTCAGCAGCTGCTGGCCAGCGGCCGCCAGGCCAGCAAGCTGGCCCTGGAGATCGAGGGACGCCTGGCCTTCGTGCTGCATGACGACCTGGCGATCAAGTCGCTGCGTTTCGGCGATGCCTTGATCGACGAGGCCAATGCCACCGAAGATGGCGACGATGCCCTGGTACGCCTGGAAACCGATTTCCTGTTGATGGCCCATGCCCTGGGCGAAAGCATCGATCGCCTGATCGACTGGCTGGGCGGCGAAAGCGGCCAGGCGCCGGAAAGCCGGGTGGCCTGAGTCAGTATAATAACGACACAACTCTAATTTTTTTCCCGGACCTTGCGTGCTGCATATGACTGACTTGCTGAAGACTGACGAGCCCCCTACCGATATCTGGGCCGAGGTTCGTCCCTACCAGGACGACGAAGTCGCCGAGGTACTCGGCCGCCTCTCCCGGGACCCCGAGCTGCTCGGCGCCCTGACGCAATTCCGGCTGCCCCGCTTGTCGCGTTACATGCCGAGCCTGTCGCGGACGCTTGCCAGCCTGGCCATCCGTCGCGAGGTAAAGGGTGTCGCCAGTGTCCACGATTTCCAGATGCGCATCGCCCATTACATGCAGCGGATGATTCGCACCACCACCGACGATTTCCGGGTCGATGGCCTGGACAAGCTCGACGACGACACCGCCTACCTGTTCATCGGCAACCACCGCGACATCTCGCTGGACCCGGCCTTCGTCAACTATGCGCTCTACCTGGCCGGCCGGGACACGGTTCGTATCGCCATCGGCGACAACCTGCTCAAGAAGCCCTATGTCACCGACCTGATGCGGCTCAACAAGAGCTTCATCGTGCCGCGCAGCGCCCGCGGTAAGCGCGCCATGCTGGCCGCCTATCACAAGCTCTCGGCGTATATCCGTCACTCCATCACCGAGGATAACCACTCCATCTGGATGGCCCAACGCGAGGGCCGCGCCAAGGACGGTATCGACCGCACCGAATCGGCGATCATCAAGATGATGGCGATGGCACGCCGCAACGAGGAACGCAACCTGCCGATCGGCGAGGCGATCCAGGAACTGCGCCTGGTGCCCGTCGCGATCAGCTACGAGTACGATCCCTGTGATGTGCAGAAGGCGCGGGAACTCCACGCGATCCATGCGCGGGGGCGCTACGACAAGGAAGAGTTCGAGGACATCTCGTCCATCGTCGCCGGTATCACCGGCCACAAGGGCCGGGTCCATCTGCACTTCGGCACCCCGCTGGGGGCCGACTTCGATACGGCCGACGAGGTAGCGGCCGAGATCGACCGCCAGGTCCTGGAGGGCTACCATCTCTTCCCCAGCCATTACCTGGCGCTGGAAATGCTCGATGACGCCCCTGCACTGGTCGACCTCAGCGAGGTGACCGACGCCGACCGCCAGCGCTTCAAGGCCCGGCTCGGGGAAGTGCCCGCCGAATTGCGCGAATGGTGGCTGGCACAGTACGCCAACCCCGTTCGCAACCGGGCGGGTCAGATAACCAGCTAGGAAGCTCCTGCCCATGGGCCGCTCCCCTCATGATGCCAGCGTCGACGAGGGCGCCAAGACCCGCGAGGCCCATAAGGTCACGCTGATCGGCGCGGTGATCGACTTCGTCGTCGGGGTCGCGAAGATGGTGGCCGGCTTCATCGTCGGCTCCACGGCGCTGGTGGCCGATGGCATCCATTCCTTCTCGGACATCCTCACCGATGTCTTCGTGATCGCCGCCACCCATTTCGGCCGTCAGGCGCCCGACAGCAACCACCCCTATGGACACGGCCGCATCGAGACCCTCGCCACGCTCTGGCTGGGTAGCATGCTGATCTTCGTGGCCGGTGGCATCGCCTGGGCCAGCCTGACCCGCCTGATCGCCGGGGATCCCGTCTCGCCACCCGGCGCCTGGGCCATCGGCATTGCCATCATCGCCCTGCTCGCCAAGGAATGGATCTACCACTATACGATGCGGGTCGCCAAGCGGGTCAATTCCCGCCTGCTCGAGGCCAATGCCTGGCATTCGCGTTCCGATGCGCTCTCCACCGTGGTGGTCTTGATCGGCCTGGTGGCCACCCAGTTCGGCGCCGGCTGGATGGACGCGGTCGCCGCCATCATGGTGGGCCTGATGGTAGGCCAGATCGGCGGTCGGCTGATCTGGCAGTCCAGCCAGGAGCTCATCGACACGGCCCTCCCCCGGGATGAGCGCCACCGGATGCAGCGGGTCGCGGAAGCGGTGCCCGGCGTCAATGGCGTCCATGACCTGCGCACCCGCACCCTGGGCAGCCTGGCACTCCTCGACGTGCATATCGTCGTGCCGCCCCGGGTCACGGTCTCCGAGGCTCATGAGATCGGCAATGAGGTCAGCCGCCAGCTACGCGAGGCCTTCCCTTCATTGACCGACGTGACCTTCCACATCGACCCGGAAGACGATGCCGACGAGACCGAGCATAGCCGGCGACCCGGCATGCCACTGCGTGGCGACGTGGAAGGCATGCTCGATGCAGCCTGGCACGACCTGAGCGTATGGCGTTCCCGGGTGGCCCTGGACCTTCACTATCTGGACAACCAGGTCGACGTCTCGGTCTACGTCAACACCCTTCCCGACGACCTCAGCCTGGACGACGCCGCCGGCGAACTTCGCCACGCCGCCGGTGATCTGGACTGGATCGGCCGCTTGCGCGTCTGGGAAGGCCCTGGCAAGGGCTGATACCTTGGCGGGTTTTGTCTTCCCCGGTCTCGCATTAGCCGGCGCATCCCCCTAGACTTAAGCAATCGCTCAACAAGCCGATGCCGAGCCATGTCCCTGCCATCGTCCCAGCCATCGCCACGGAGTCTCGTGTCGCCCGGGCGCCGCCAGTTACTGGCCGGCCTGGGTGGCCTGATGCTGGCGGTTGGCCTGGGGATCGGGCCCTCGCGCCTGTCTGCCAACCTCGATCTCTCCCGGCTTCGCCAGAGCATGCAGCGCCTCTATGGCCAGCGCGGCATAGCCGTGCTCGAGGAGTGGCTCGCCATGCTGGACCGGCTCGCCGGGGCAAACCTGAGAACCCAACTGCGCGAGGTCAACAACTTCTTCAATCGGCGGGTCCGCTGGGTGGATGACATCGTGGCCTGGGGAGAGGAAGACTACTGGGCCACCCCGCTGGAGACCCTGGGCAACGGCCGGGGCGACTGCGAGGACTATTCCATCGGCAAGTACGTGACCCTGAAGCAACTCGGCGTGCCGGGCGAGCAGCTGCGCATGATCTATGTGCGGGCACGCATCGGTCGAAGCCAGAAATCCCAGGCCCACATGGTCCTTGGCTACTACGAGACACCCGCTGCCGAGCCCCTGCTGCTCGACAACATAGTGCCTTCGATCACGCCGGCCGCACAACGCACCGATCTCGATCCGGTGTTCAGTTTCAACAGCAGCGGGCTCTGGGCCGGGGGGTCCACCCAGTCGCGTGCCGACCCGCTGGCGCGCCTGTCACGCTGGCGAAACGCCATCAATCGCATGCAGCAGCAGGGCTTCATCTAACTTTGATAACAAGGGGATAATCCCCGGGGGAGCAGCGAAATGTCACTCATCAAGCAGATATGGCTGGCCATCGTGGGGTTGCTGTTGCTGGCCTTCGTCGGCAGCCTGTTCATCGGCGTGACCACCAGCCGCCAGTATATCGAGCAGGAAGTCCGCATCAAGAATGCCGATAACGCCCGTGCCCTGGCGCTCTCCATGAGCCAGCTCGACAAGGATCCGGTCACCATCGAGCTGCTGATGGCCGCCCAGTACGACACCGGTCACTATCGTCTGATCGAGCTGCGCGATCCCGCCGGCGAGATCATCGAACAACGCCTGAGCAAGGAGACCGTCGAGGACGTGCCAGCCTGGTTCGTGAACCTCGTCGACTTCGATGTCCCCCCCGGTCATGCCGTGATCCAGGACGGCTGGCGCCAATTCGGCACCCTGACACTGGAAAGCCACCACAGCTTCGCCTACCGCTCGCTATGGCAGAGCACCCTCGCCCTGACCGGCTGGTTCACCGTCGCCGGCGTGCTCAGTCTGTTGATGGGCTGGCTGATCGTGAACACCATCCGTCGCCCCTTGACCATGGTGGTCGAACAGGCCCGCGACATCGGGTCCCGGCGCTTCACCACCTCCAAGGAGCCGAGAACCCGCGAACTTCGCAACGTCGTCCAGGCCATGAACCAGTTATCCGCGGCGGTTCACGACATGCTCAGCAAGGAGGGCGAGAAACTCGACCTGCTGCGTCGACGCCTCCAGCACGATCCGGTGACCGGCGTGCTCGCCCGCGAGGCCTTTCTCAGCCAGTTGAAGTCGAGCCTGACGAGCGAGGGCTTTCGTGCCAGCGGCAGCCTGGCCATCGTGCGCCTCGCCCGCCTGGCGGAGGTCAATGACCAGTTGGGTCGCCCGGAAACCGATGAACTGCTCGCGACCCTGGCCCACAGCCTCGACCAGTTGGGCAAGGTCCGCGGTGGCGGCATCGTCGGCCGCCTGAACGGCAGTGATTTCGCCCTGCTGCTGCCCGGCAACAGCCAACTCGACAGCCTCGGCAAGGAACTCGCCGAACGGCTCGACACACTGCGGGAAGAAGAAGTCTCGATCCGGCTGGGACTCCCCTCTGCCCTGGTCGACTATGCCCAGGGCGATATCCCCGGCGAACTGCTGGCAAGCCTGGACGGCGCCCTCTCCAGCGCCGAAACGAAAGGCGACGCCGGCCAGGTGCTTGCCAAGCGAGACCAGCGCAACACCCTCTATACCACCCATGCCGATTGGCGATCCGCGCTGCATGATGCCCTGGCAAAGGGCGTCTACCTGGGTCACTTTCCGGTGCTCGACGCCCAGGGCCGCCTGATCCACATGGAATGTCCCTCACGGTTGCGGCTCAAGGGCGAATGGCGCCCCGCCGGCGTCTTCCTGCCCTGGATCTCGCGCCTGGAACTCGACGCCGAGCTCGACCTGGCGGTGGTTCGCGCCGCCCTCAAGGAAACCGCACACAGCCACAAGCCGATCGGCGTGAACCTCTCTCCGGCCTCGATCCGCGATTCCCGCTTCGTGCTCGACCTGAGGAGTCTGATCGCTTCCAAGCACGAGATCGCCAAGAACCTCTGGATGGAATTGCCCGAATCCATGGCCATCCACGACCTCGCGAGCTTCCGCAGCCTGTGCCGTGAGCTGCAACCCCTGGGCTGCCATATCGGCCTGGAACATGTCGGCGCGGAATTCACCCGCATCGCCGACCTCCACGACCTCGGCCTGGCCTACCTGAAGTTCGATGCCTCCCTGGTCAAGGGCGTGGATACCAGCCAGGAACAGCAGACCATCCTGCGCGGCATGGCAACGCTCAGCCACTCCCTGGGCATACTGGCCATCGCCGAGGGCGTCGATACCCTCAAGGAAGCCAAGACGCTCTTCGAGCTCGGCATGGACGGCGTCACCGGCCCCGGCGTCCGCCAGAACGACAAGCCCGCCTGACGGCGGGCGAGTTGCTGTATTAAGACATTCAATACGCCGGTTGACCGGCGCGGTAGCTTGCCGCGTCCGAGTTGAACCGATTGTTATGCGATTTGCTGCAGAGTGTTGGCGAGATCTCGCCCAGCAGTTGGGGGTGGAAGAGGCTTGCCGTCTTGATGATAGAGCTCGATGGCTTCTGCCACGATTTGGCAGAGTTCGGCGAAAACCTCCTTTTCGTCCGAACCGTGGCAGCCACCATAGACAAGCCCAGGAGCGCTACCGACAAAACACTGGTCTTCTTCGGACCATTCAACAATTTTTGCGTAAAATGCGCTTTCTTTCATTTCTTCGCTTCCTCGACGGCCTTTTCTAAACGCATAACAAGAGGATGAGAAGCCTTGTCTGATAAGTCGGCAAGCGCCGGCAATTTTCGGACAAAACCTAGATGACCTCGTCGCCCTCTTCCCTCCCCGACACCAGATCCAGGCCATTCAACCGCCGGCGGAGGCTCTGGCGCTCCATCACCTTCTGCTGGGCCGCCTCGGGCAGGTCCATGAAGGTGATCACGCCCTTGTCCATCAGCAGCTCGATCACGTCCTCCAGCACCCGCACGAAGGCCAGGTCCGAGGCCTGGAAATGCGCCACGCCCTTTCCGACCTCATCGTCTGCCAGGAAGGTCAGCAGTTCCGGGGAATCCGCCGGCAGGTACTCGTCGCACTCCGACGTCTCCTCGCGGCTGACCTGCTCGATGCGATCATCGTCGTCGCGCTTGATGTACATATAGACCTCTCCGAACACCTGTTCTCGAAGCTTAGCAAAAAACCCCGCCCGGCGTACCGGGCGGGGTCAAACAGGCTCCTTAGCGCTTCATCATCATTCGATGGAGTTATTTGAAGTGTCGATCTCCTCATATGCCGGGGGAACATCCACCGGTACATCGACCACATCGACCGGTTCCCCGGAAGATGAAGCCGCGGTGGTCACGTTGGCCTCGCCACTCTCCTCCTTGAAGAGCTCCTCAGCATCATCCGACAACAGCTCCGCGGCGCTGATGGCGAAACTGGTGTCTTCCGCAAGGCTCACACTGCCATCCGTCCAGTTCACCTGGGATTGGCCGAACACCACGACGTCTCCGTCTGCGTCGGTCCGGGCTTCACTTTCCGGACCGTAGTTGAGTTCAATGCTCTCCACACCCAACATATCCAGAGAGACCAATTCACCCTCGTCGGTCTTACCATCCGAGTTGGCATCCTGCCATACCGCGAACTGACTCCATGCCTCATCTCCCTGATCGAGCATACCGTTGTTGTTGGTGTCGAAGACTTCCTTGATGGCCTCCATGTCGGTCTCGGCAGTCTCGGACCACTCGGTGAAGACGTACTCGCGCGTCTCGTCCACGGTACCTGAGTTGTTGGCATCGATGACCAGCAGGCCATCGTCCGGGCCGACCCAGGCCGTATTCACCGACTCACCAGAGTTCTCGTCGGTGAACACAACGCCTGCCTCGCGGGAAAGGTATTCAGCGCCGTCTCCGTCGAGGTCGAGGGCAATGGGGGCCACGTTTCCGTTGACGGTGAAATCACCTGTATCGTCTCCATTCAAGCGAACGCTGAAGGACTGTTCAACGGAGTCGCCGTCACCATCGGTCAGGAAAAGTGTAGACAACGCAAAGTCATAATCCAGCGTCGGCACCTCAGTGGTCAAAACTTCGCCAACAGTCACATTATTGAGGTTCAGGCTGCCTGGACCGTCGTTCTCGACCGTCACCTTGGAGATCGTCTTGGTTCCGGTCTGGTCGTACCCGGCGAGGTCATTTACCTTGACGTCCTGTCCGCTTGTCCGAGTGACGCTGGTGTTAAAGCCACCACCTCCGGCATATTCGACAGTGATATTCAGGGTTCGGCTGGTACCGCTGCCGGCGGTGAACTTCTGCACTCCGAAGCTGAAGGTTTCAACCCCGGGGCTGCCGCCGCCATTGAAGAGGAATACCAGGGACTCCTGAGGGTCGAGGTTCTGGTTGGAAACACCCCAACCCTGTGAGCTGGCATTGACGTAGTCCTCATTATTTTCATTCAGCGTGCCGTCACCGTCGCTGCCGGTCACGTTGACCGTAAAGGTGGTACCTGAGAGGGCTATGGACTGGACGGGTCCACCGGCATTCGCAAGTTGCTGGTCCAGCACTACTTCCTCAACCTCGGGATCGCGCCGGTCGACCAGCAGGGAGTCCTGGCCGTCTGCATTCAGGGTCAGGACACCGGCCAGCTCACCATCAGTGTCCAGCAGGTTCAAAACCACCTGGGTGGTCGAGGCGCTCACCACTGCTACGTTGGACGGGAGGTCGGCGAATGCTAAGGCTGAACCGGGGCCGTCTGCGCCGTAACTCCAATCGACGAATTCGGCCTCGTGAAGTTCAGTTCGGTCTACATCAGCCGGATCGACGTTTGGCGCTTCGATGCTGACGACGGCTGCGCCGTCCGCAGGGAAGACTTCGGGCGTATCGTCGTCGATAGTGAGATCAAAGCTGGTGCTGGCTTCCGAACCATCGGAGTCAAACACAGACACGTTTATCGGGACCACCAGGTCGCCCTCGACATCATCGGCATCCGCAGGCAGATGATGCTGCAGAGGTTGCAGCAGGGTCACGCTGTAGTTTGCACCACTGTCAGTGATGTTGGTGACGGCGATGGTGAAGACACGATCTGACGCTGTATTCGCGTCCCCATCGGCACGATAACCGATCAGTGTGTCGTTGCCGGCATCCCAGGAAGTCAGAACCGCGGTTCCATCTAGCGTCACAATAGTTGTGGTTCCGCCGGTCGTTGACAGTTGCAGGTTTTGCAACGGGATATCGGTCGACAGATTATAGGAGAATGTCCCCGTGGGCTGGGGGGTCGCAAGGTCGTCGGGACCGTTCGGATTACCACTGACTGTCGTAATGTCGTCTTCATCGACCGAGGCGGCAGTCGCCGTGATGGTGGGGTTGTCGGCATCGTCATTGATCGTGGTATCCACGCTGTCGGCGTCCGGGTCGGCCGCGACCAGCTCGAAGCCGCCGCCGGTGACGCTGTCGATCGCAACGGTGTACACCTCATCGCCTTCGGCGAGGTTGTCGTCGATCGTGGCGATGTTGAAGGTGGTGCTGCTGCTACCCGACGGAATCGTCACACTGGCCACGCCAGTGAAGTCGGTGCCGTCCTGGGCCACGCCGCTGTAGCTGAAGTTGACGGTCAGGTCGGCCGTCGGCGTCTGGTCCACGCTCACGGTGTAATCCGTGGTGACGTCGCCTTCGATCACATTGGCCGGGCCGGTCAGGCTGACC
>JAGXGN010000105.1 GCA_024636705.1 Halomonas sp. | reverse complement strand
TGCTTCACCTCGCCCGCTTCGTCCCGAACCATTTCATTGAACAGCTTGGGGTTGGCGAAGGTCGCCCGCTGGGCGGTCAGGTGATCTCCACGATGGGTAGCGTAGGAATTGAAGTCCTCCTCCGGCAGGCCCATCTTGTGCAGGTATTCCCCCGCCGCGCTGTCCAGCAAGATGGCGTTGGACGGTGACAGGTGATCGGTGGTGATGTTGTCCGGCAGAATCGCCAGAGGACGCATGCCCTTGAGGGTTTTCTCGCCTACCATGCCGCCTTCCCAGTAGGGCGGCCGACGAATATAGGTGCTCTGGGGACGCCAGTCGTAGAGCGGGCTGACCTGGGCATGAGCGCCCTTGTCCACATCGAACATCGGGATATAGGTCGCCCGGAACTGCTCCGGCTTGACGCTCCGCTTGACGATGGCATCGATCTCCTCGTCGGAGGGCCAGATGTCCTTCAGGGTGATGGGGTTGCCGTCGGCATCGTGGCCCAGGGCATCCTTCTCGATATCGAAGCGGATAGTCCCCGCGATGGCGTAGGCCACCACGAGCGGCGGCGAGGCCAGGAAGGCCTGCTTTGCATGGGGGTGGATGCGGCCATCGAAGTTGCGGTTGCCGGAGAGCACGGCGGTGGCATAGAGGTCACGGTCGATGATCTCCTGCCGGATCGCCGGGTCCAGGGCACCACTCATGCCGTTGCAGGTGGTGCAGGCGTAGGCCACCACCCCGAAGCCGAGGTCTTCGAGCTCGACCAGCAGCTCGGCTTCTTCAAGGTACATCTTCACCGTCTTGGACCCCGGTGCCAGGGAAGACTTCACCCAGGGCTTGCGCGTCAGACCCAGCCTGTTGGCATTGCGGGCTATCAGGCCGGCGGCCACCATGTTGCGGGGGTTGCTGGTGTTGGTGCAGCTGGTGATGGCGGCGATGATGACCGCGCCATCGGGCATCCTGCCCGATTCTTCTTTCCACTCGCCGGCAATGCCACGCGCGGCAAGCTCCGAAGTCGGCAAGTGGGCATGAGGATTGGACGGGCCGGCCAGGGTGCGGGTAATCGAGGAGAGATCGAAGCTGAGCACGCGCTCGTACTCGGCGCTCTTCAGGCTGTCGGCCCACAGGCCGGTTTCCTTCGCGTAGGCCTCTACCAGCGCCACCTGATCGTCGTCGCGTCCGGTGAGCTTGAGATAGTCGATGGTCTGACCATCGATGTAGAACATTGCCGCGGAAGCACCGTACTCCGGTGT
Organism: Halomonas sp.; assembly: GCA_024636705.1. Lineage (GTDB taxonomy): Bacteria > Pseudomonadota > Gammaproteobacteria > Pseudomonadales > Halomonadaceae > Halomonas. Next base: position 5,288 of record JAGXGN010000105.1, on the reverse strand, counting down.
CATGTTGGAAATGGTGGCCCGATCGCCAACGGTCAGGGCATCGGCTCCCTCGCCGAAGAACTCGAGATACGCCCCCACCACCCGCGTCTTGCGCAGGAACTCGGTCAGCGCCAGCACCATGTCCGTGCTGGTGATCCCCGGCTGCAGCCTGCCCGTCAGCTCCACGCCGACGATATCCGGCAGGCGCATCATCGACGCGCGGCCCAGCATCACGCTTTCGGCCTCGAGGCCACCCACGCCGACGGAAATGACGCCCAGGGCATCGACCATGGGGGTATGGCTGTCGGTACCCACGCAGGTATCCGGGAAGGCGACACCGTCCTTTTTCTGCACTACCGGCGACATCTTCTCCAGGTTGATCTGGTGCATGATGCCGTTGCCCGGCGGGATGACATCGACATTCTCGAAGGCCGTCTTGGTCCAATCGATGAAGTGGAAGCGGTCATCGTTGCGGCGATCCTCGATGGCACGGTTTTGCTCGAAGGCGTCCTTTTCGAAACCGGCATGCTCGACGGCCAGGGAATGGTCGACGATCAGCTGCGTCGGTACCACCGGGTTGACCTTGGCCGGGTCACCGCCCCTCTCGGCGATGGCATCACGCAGGCCGGCCAGGTCAACGAGTGCCGTCTGACCCAGGATGTCATGGCACACCACGCGGGCCGGATACCAAGGGAAGTCCAGATCACGGCGGCGCTCGATCAACTGCTTGAGCGAATCGGTCAGCATGGCGGGGTCGCAACGCCGAACCAGCTGCTCGGCCAGCACGCGCGAGGTATAGGGAAGAGTGTCATAGGCACCAGGCTGGATGTCATCGACGGCCGCACGAGTGTCGAAATACTCCAGTTCTGTACCGGCCAGGGGCTTGCGATAGTCAGTATTCATGGCGTCGCTCAATCACGCTGCTCGATGGGTACCCATTCGCTCTTCTCGGGTCCGACGTAGTCGGCACTCGGACGAATGATGCGATTGTTGGCGCGCTGCTCGAAGATATGAGCACACCAGCCGGTCACACGGGAGCAGACGAAGATCGGCGTGAACAGCTTGGTGGGGATGTCCATGAAGTAGTAAGCACTGGCGTGGAAGAAATCAGCGTTGCAGAACAGCTTCTTCTCTCGCCACATGACCTCCTCGACGCGCTCGGAGACAGGGTAGAGGACGCTATCGCCCACATCCTCGGCGAGCTTCTGCGACCAGTGCTTGATGATGGCGTTGCGCGGGTCGGACTCGCGGTAGATCGCATGGCCGAAGCCCATGATCTTGTTGCGGCGGGAGAGCATGCCGAGGACCTTGCGCTCGGCCTCCTCCGGAGACTGCCAGTTCTCGATCATCGCCATGGCCGCCTCGTTGGCACCGCCATGCAGCGGGCCACGCAATGTGCCGATGCCGCCGGTCACGCAGGAGTGCATGTCGGACAGGGTCGAGGCACAGACGCGAGCGGTGAATGTCGAGGCGTTGAACTCGTGCTCGGCGTAGAGGATAAGCGAGACGTTCATGACCCGGGCATGCAATTCCGAGGCCGGCTCGTCGCGCAGCAGGTGCAGGAAATGCCCACCGACCGAGGCATCATCGGTCTCGGTCTCGATGCGCACGCGATCGTGGCTGAAACGATACCAGTAGCAGATGATCGACGGCAGCACGGCCAGCAGGCGGTCGGAGACGTCCTGCTGCTCATCGAAGCTTTCCTCGGTTTCCAGGTTGCCCAGCATCGACACACCGGTGCGCATCACATCCATCGGATGGGCGCCGGCCGGAATCTGCTCCAGTACGGTCTTGAGCGCCTGGGGCAAGCCGCGCAGGCCCTTGAGCTTGGTGATATAGGCATCGAGCTCGGCCTGGTTGGGCAGCTTGCCCTTGAGCAGCAGGTAGGCGACCTCCTCGAACTTGGCCTTCTCGGCCAGTTCCTTGATATCGAAGCCACGATAGGTCAAACCAGAGCCGGTCTTGCCGACGGTGCATAGGGCCGTAGTCCCCGCGCTCTGGCCGCGCAGGCCAGCGCCGTTATTAGTCTTCTCTGCCATGTCGTATCTCCTTTGCTGTCTCGTGTTCCAGTCGTCTCAGAGCAGGCTGTCATTCAGGCGTCATCGCCCTTCTCGACAACCTCGTTTTCGGCAAACAAGGCGTCGAGCTTGCGCTCGAAGTCGTGATAGTTGAGGAAGTCGTAGAGCTCGTCGCGAGTCTGCATCAGCTCCACTACGTCCTTCTGATGACCCTTGTCGTGAATGCTCTGATAGACCTTGAGGGCCGCGGCATTCATTGCGCGGAAGGCGGACAGCGGATAGAGCACCATGCGACAGCCGACATCGCCGAGTTCCTGCTGGGTGAACAGCGGCGTGGCGCCGAACTCGGTGATATTGGCCAGGATCGGCGCATCGACGCGCTCGCAGAAGGCTCGATAGTCGTCGAGGGTATGCACCGCCTCGGCGAAGATGGCATCGGCGCCGGCCTCGATGCAGGCATTGGCCCGCTCGATGGTGGCATCCAGGCCATCCTTCTGGAAGGCGTCGGTACGCGCGATCAGAGTGAAATCCGGATCGAGGCGGGCATCCGCGGCGGCCTTGACGCGGTCGACCATCTCGTCCTGGGAGACGATCGCCTTGTTGGGTCGATGACCGCAGCGCTTCTGGGCCACCTGGTCTTCGATGTGCACGGCGGCCACACCGGCACGCTGCATCTCCTTGACGGTACGGGCGATATTGAAGGCGCCGCCCCAGCCGGTATCGATATCCACCAGGAGGGGAAGATCGGTCGCGCCGCAGATGCGGTGGGCATCCTCCACCACGTCATTCATGGTGGTCATGCCGAGATCCGGCAGTCCATAGGAGGCATTGGCCACGCCGCCGCCGGAGAGGTAGATCGCCGAGTGACCGACGCGCTCAGCCATCAAGGCGGTATAGGCATTGATGGTGCCGACGATGGGCAGTGGCCGGTTGGCCTGAAGGGCGGCGCGGAATCTTGCGCCCGGTGTCTGTTGGATCATGTCAACTCCTTATGATGTCCCGGTCAGGCTCAGGAAGGCACCCCGGGTTCTTGGTTGAGAATGGAGGAATACCGATCAACCACATTGGCCCGGGAAGCACTCACGTGCCGTCGCATCAGCAGCTCGGCCAGTTCGGCATCACCGGCCTCGATGGCATCGACGATCCGGTGATGCTCGACGAAGGCCCGCTTCGGGCGGGAACCACTGGCACTGAACTGGGTACGGTAGAGTCGAACCAGGTAATAGAGGTCATCACACAGCAATGCCATCAGCATGCGATTGTGACTCCCCAGAACGATCAGATAATGGAAATCGAGATCGCCCTCTCGCTGGTAATAGGCCTCCCCCTTGCTCAGGTCGGCCTGGCGTTCGTGAACCGCCAGCACCTGGCGAAGGCCGACAATCTCCTCGGGTGTCATGAACTCGGCGGCCAGACGAGCCGCCATGCTCTCCAGGGCCTCGCGCACATCGAAGAGCTCGATCAGTTCCTTGACGGAAAGCTTGACGACCCTCGCGCCGACATGTGGGACACGCTCGATGAGCCGATGGGATTCCAGGCGCCGCATCGCCTCGCGCAGCGGGCCCCGGGATATACCATAGGTCTTGGCAAGGTCGGGCTCCGTGATCTTGCTCCCCGGAGGCAGCTCACCGCGAACGATGGCATCCTGGAGTTGATGGAAGACTCGCTCGGCGAGCGTACGAACGTCGGATGACGCCTTTTTCGGAACGATCGCTGTCATGGATATTGTCGACAATTATGGAAAACAGAACTGTAATGACTGCCGCATGAGCGGTCAACCTCGGGCATCGGTCGAACACCTCCCCCTTTGGTTGTAGACAATCACCTCGGCCGTTGACGGCTCGTCCTCCAGTGAAGGCATCGGCAAGGGACAACGTCCACGGTGTTACCTAGAATGGCCTGCCGTTCCGTCAAGGCGATTCAATGGCACCATCACTCGACATTGCGCCTCTGCCCTACCATGAGGATCCCCTGGGCTATTTCTCCGTCTTGCGCCACCGCCCCGGTGCCGTGCTGCTTGACAGTGGGCGCCCCTCGGCGCCCGGTGGTCGCTACGACATTCTCAGCAGCGATCCCCTGGCGCTGATCGAGGTCGATGCCAACGGCGCCATTCATGGCGACCCCATCCTGGCGGGGGCATCCGTCTTCGACGCCCAGAAGAGGCTACTGGAACGCCTGCCGGCGGCCGTTCCCGAGAGCCACCTCCCCTTCCTCGGTGGCTTGATCGGCTTATGGGGCTATGACCTCGGTCGTCATCTGGCACCGATACCCGCTCGTGCGCATCGCCTCCTGGACCTGCCCGCCAGTCGCCTGGGCCTCTATGACTGGGCGTTGATACAGGATCACCAGCGCCGCCGGAGCTGGCTCGTCGCCACCCCGGATCGGCGCAGGAAAGTGCATGACTGGCTGGCCGGTCATGACCCACGACAGCCTGACTTTCGACTCACCACGCCCTTCGTGGCCGAGATGTCACGGGATGACTATCTATCCCGCTTCGCGGCCGTCCAGGCGTACATCCACGCCGGCGATTGCTACCAGATAAATCTGGCGCAGCGCTTCAGCGCCTCCTTCGAGGGTGATCTGTGGCTCGCCTATCAACGGTTACGCAAGGCCACCCCGACCCCCTTTGCCGGTTATCTCGCCTGGCAGGACAAGGCGATCCTGTCACTCTCGCCGGAGCGCTTCCTGCGTTGCCAGGCAGGCCATGTCGAGGCCCGGCCGATCAAGGGAACCCGCCCACGCGGCAACACGCCGGAAAGCGACCAGCGCCTGGCCATCGAGCTGGAGACAAGCCTCAAGGACCGCGCCGAGAACGTGATGATCGTGGACTTGCTGCGCAATGACCTGGGGCGAGTCTGCCGGCCGGGTAGCGTAAAGGTCCCGCAACTCTGCAGCCTGGAAAGCTATGCCAATGTCCATCACCTGGTCAGTGTCGTGACCGGAAGACTCGATACCGGCAGGCGTCCGCTAGATCTGCTGGCCGCCGCCTTCCCGGGCGGCTCCATCACCGGTGCCCCCAAGGTTCGTGCCATGCAGATCATCGACGAACTGGAGCCCAGTCAACGCAGCGCCTACTGCGGCAGCCTGGGTTATGTGGACGTGCGGGGACGGATGGATACCTCCATCGCCATTCGCACGGCCATCGCCGATCGAGGTCGGCTGCACCTTTGGGGCGGTGGCGGTCTGGTGGCCGACTCTCGAGGCGACGCCGAATACACCGAGAGCCTGGACAAGATCCGCCACCTGATGCGGGCCCTGGCGACCCCTAAGCCATGATATATGGAATAAAGG